>JAEWFU010000168.1 GCA_023388675.1 Pseudomonadota bacterium
TGTCGATGACGAGCGCGTCGGGATGGGCGATCTGCACGCCGAGTGCCGCCGGAAGGCCATAGCCCATCGTGCCGAGGCCGCCTGAGGTCATCCAGCGGTTCGGTTTCTCGAAACCGTAGTGCTGGGCTGCCCACATCTGGTGCTGGCCGACTTCGGTGGTGATGTAGGTGTCGCGGTCCTTCGTCAGCTCGTAGAGCCGCTGGATCGCATATTGCGGCATGATGACGTCGTCGTTGCTGCGGTAGGCGAGCGAGTCCCGCGAGCGCCAGCGCGCGATCTGCTCCCACCAGGGGTGCAAAGCCGACTTCTCGGGCTTCACGGTGGCGCGCCACAGCCGCACCATATCCTCCAGCACCCGGCCAACATCGCCGAGGATCGGGATGTCGACATGCACGTTCTTGTTCAGCGACGACGGGTCGACGTCGACATGGATTTTCTTCGAGTTGGGCGAGAAGGCATCCAGCCTGCCGGTGATGCGGTCGTCGAAACGTGCGCCGAGGCAGATCATCACGTCGCAGTCATGCATGACCATGTTGGCTTCGTAGGTGCCGTGCATGCCGAGCATGCCGAGCCAGTTCTTGCCGGAAGCCGGATAGGCGCCGAGCCCCATCAGCGTGGACGTGATCGGGAAGCCGGTGAGGTCGACGAGTTCGCGCAGGAGATGGCTGGCCTCGGGGCCCGAGTTCACCACGCCGCCGCCGGAATAGATCACCGGCCGCTTGGCGCTCGCCATCAGCGCGACCGCCTGCTTGATCGCCTCGATGTCGCCCTGCACCTTGGGGCTGTAGGACGTGCGCGGTGCCTGCTGCGGCGGGGTGTAGATGCCCTTGGCGAACTGGACGTCCTTGGGAATGTCGACCACCACGGGACCGGGCCGGCCGGTCGTGGCGACATGGAAGGCCTCGTGGATGATGCGCGACAGGTCGTTGACGTCCTTCACCAGCCAGTTGTGCTTGGTGCAGGGCCGCGTGATACCGACAGTGTCGCATTCCTGGAACGCGTCGGAGCCGATCAGCGTCGTCGGCACCTGGCCGGTGATGCAGACCAGCGGGATCGAATCCATCAACGCGTCCTGCAGGGGCGTCACGGCATTGGTCGCACCGGGGCCAGAGGTGACGAGGAAGACGCCCGCCTTTCCGGTCGAGCGCGCATAGCCCTCGGCAGCGTGGCCCGCGCCCTGCTCGTGGCGCACGAGAACGTGCTGGATCTCGTCCTGCTGGAAAAGCTCATCGTAGATCGGAAGGACCGCACCGCCCGGATAGCCGAAGATATGCTCTACGCCGTTATCCTTCAGCGCCTGCACCACCATCTCCGCGCCGCTCATCTCGCGCCTGCCGGCGTCACTTTCTGCGTTACTCATCGGTCTCTTCCTGTCTTCGCGTATCGCGCCAAAGGTCGTTTATCGGTCTTGCGGGCAATAAAAAAGGCCCCCTGAGGAGCCTGTGTTTCGCGCATGGGGTGCTTTCGCCCGGCGGTTACACCGCCTTGCCCATGCGCCTTCCTACGAGAATGATCGTCGAGATGTTCATGGTCGCGGACAGTAATTGCGCCACGACAAGCCTGTCAATGGCAAAAGCGCCGGTGTTGCTGGCAAAGACCGAACGATCGGAAAAACTGGAGCGGTTGCGTTTACCTGCGCTCAACCATGCAGCCACACCGCACCTTAACTGTCCCGCTGCTAGGTTCGGAGGATTGCAAGCGGGGAAGTGTATGATCGATGTTCGTTGAACGCGCGGAGATCGGCGAGGCAACGAGCCAGGAACGGCGCGACGGTTCTCAATCGGATTCGCGCGTGCTGGGGCGTGTCGTTCAGTGCGACGGCGCCCGCGCGATGCTGGCCGCCTATGCTGCCGACGGCAGCGAAGCCATGCAAGGCCTCTGGACGGTCGGCCGCATGATCTCGATCAACCTCGGCAACATCCGCACCGTCGGCCTCGTCTATCGCATAGAGACCCCGACCGACAGGTGGAGCGAGGACGAGCCGAACCCGATCAACGTCCATGTCGAACTGGTGGGCGAGGTACGCGACACCGAAGACGGCAAGCCCGTCTTCGACCGCGGCATCACTACCTATCCGCATATCGGCGCGATCTCGCACCGCATCCGGGCGCGCGACCTCGCGGCCGTCTACGATCTGGCAGGCCGCCGCTCGCTGACTATCGGACAGCTCTCGCAGGATGCGGCGATCGACGCCCGCATCGCCATAGACGACACGCTCAACCGGCATTTCGCCGTCGTCGGCACCACCGGCGTCGGCAAGTCGACCGCGGTCTCGCTGCTGCTGCGCAAGGCGATCGAGGCGCGGCCCGATCTGCGCGTGCTGATCCTTGATCCGCACAACGAATTCTCCTCCGCCTTTCCCGATCGTTCGATCCGTATCGACACGACAACGCTGGACCTGCCGTTCTGGCTGTTCCGCCTGGAGGAGCTGGTGGAGGTTCTGTTCCGCGGCCGCGACCCGGTGGCGGAAGAAGTCGATCTCCTGCGCGACCTGTTGCCGCTGGCCAAGCAGCTCTACCGCAATTCGAGCCAACCGGGGCTGATGCGAAGGGCGGCCGACGCCAACGCGCTTACCGCCGACACTCCCGTGCCCTACCGCATCGCCGATGTGCTTCGCATCATCGACGAGCGCATGGGCATGCTGGAGACGAAGAACGACCGCCCGACCTACCGCGCGCTGCGCGCCCGCATCGACGCCGCACTCAACGATCCGCGCTATCGTTTCATGTTCGGCTCGCGGCTGATCGACGACAACATCCACGAGACAATCGGCAGGATATTCCGGGTGCCGCACGAGGGCCGGCCGATCACCTCCTTCGAGCTGGCAGGCATGCCGTCTGAGGTCGTCAATTCGGTCTGCTCCGTTCTGGCGCGGCTTGCCTTCGACCTTGCGCTTAACAGCCACGGGCGGCTCAAGCTTCTGGTGTTGTGCGAGGAAGCGCACCGCTACATGCCCGCCGACAGCCGACTGGGCTTCGCGCCGACGCGACACGCGCTTTCGCGCATCGCCAAGGAAGGCCGCAAATACGGCTGCTATCTCGGCATCGTGACCCAGCGCCCCGGCGAGCTCGACCCCACGGTGCTGTCGCAATGCTCAACCGTTTTCGCGATGCGCCTTGCCAACGAGACGGACCAGGAGATCGTCCGGTCGGCCATAGCCGACTCGTCGGCCTCGACGCTCGCCTTCCTCTCGTCGATGGGACAGCGCGAGGCGATCGCTTTCGGAGAGGGCGTGGCAACCACGATGCGCATGAAGTTCGAATATCTGCCGCCGTCGCTGCTGCCGGGGACCACGGGCGACGATGTCTCCGAGACCGAGGGCAGCGACCGGGACGTCGACATGGCCTCGCTCGTCCGCAACCTCCGCAGCGTGGGACATTCCCTGCCGCAGGAAACGCGGAGCTCGATGCTGGGCGCGCCGGTCGATGCACAGCGGCAGGCTGGCGAAGTGAGCCCGCAGGCTCAGCAGGCGATCCCGCAGCAGGCCGAAAGGCCACTCAGGCGCTTCGACGACGACTCGTTCAGGCGGCTTTACGAATAGGGCCCGGCCCTAAGCGCAGACGCGGTTCCGTCCCAGCCGTTTCGCCTCGTACAGATGCTTGTCGGCGCGGCGGTAGAATCCCTCGGGACTTTCGTGCCGGTCCCAGACCGCGAGCCCAACGCTCGTGGTCACCTTGAGCCGCACGTTGCCGGATACGATCACCAGACCCGCTATTGCCTTGCGAATCCGCTCGGCCAGTTTCGTCAGCAAGACTTCGTCCATGTTGGGTGCGACCACGGCGAACTCCTCGCCTCCCAGCCGGGCAACCACGTCGTGATAGCGGGTCATGTCCATCAGGCTGTTCGCCACGGCCTTCAGGACCTGATCGCCGACATCGTGGCCGTGCGTATCGTTGACCGCCTTGAAATGATCGAGGTCGAGGATGATCAGCCCGACCGGTTTGTCGATCCTGCGGAATTCCTCGATGTACTCTCGCAGCGCGTCGTCGAAGAAGCGCCGGTTCTGCATGCCTGTGAGCCCGTCCGTAAGTGCAGCGTGCTCGAGGGTCTCCGAACGCGCGCTGAGCGATGCCGTCATCGCGCGCAGCTTGCCCTCTTCCCTCACCTGCGTGCGAATGAGCGGATAGATGAAGAAGACGCCGAAGAACAGCGCGGTCGCCTGCAGGACCCCAGTGGCGAACAGCAGGCGCGGGAACCAGTCCAGGGTGGAAGCCCATTCGGCCGGATCGAGGGTTCGCGCGTTCGCATAGACCGTATTGTAGGCGTGCAGGATCAGCACGCCGGCGGCGAGTATCACGACTATGAAGACAAAAAAGGCCGACTCGGCCTTGTGAAACCTCATCTGCTCCCCACCGGAAACTGGGCGGCTCCCTCATTACACGCCAGTGCTTACGGGAGGTTAACCGAAACAACTAAAACGCGAACTTTTTTCCGTTCGATGTGAGCTCCCGCATACCCACTCCACGGCGGCCCAACGCGCTAATCCCGCATCGGAAGCCGCTGCCACTCCGGCCCGAACTGGTTGCGAAACCACGTCGACTGACGCTTCGCATACTGGCGCGTCGCTGTCTTTGCCCGCGCGATCGCCTCGTCGAAGCTCATGTCCCCATGGTCGGCGGCCAGAAGCTCCCGGACACCGATCGCCTTCCTCGCCGGCATGGCAGCCTCCGGCCCGAGCGCGTCGAGCGCACGCACCTCATCGAGGGCACCTTCGGCGATCATCGTGTCGAAACGCCGGTCGATCCGGGCCGTCAGGACAGTCCGCTCCGGTTCGATCACGAGCAGCTTCGCCGTTGCCCAATCGACCAGCGGGATGCCGGCCTCCTTCTGCCATCGAGAAATCGGCTTGCCCGATGCTTCCAGCACCTCCAGTGCCCGTACGATGCGCTGGCCGTCGGAGGGGCGGATCCCGCCGGCAGCAGCCGGGTCGCGTTCGGCCAGCAGGGCGTGCAACGCATTCGGCCCTTCTTCGGCGAGCGCATCACGCCAGCGCTCTCTTACGGTGGCCGGAACGTCCGGCATGGCAGAAAGCCCCTCCAGCAGCGCACGGAAATAAAGCCCGGTGCCGCCGACGAAGATCGCCGGCTTGTCCCCGAGCTCGCCCGAACGGGTAAGCGCCTCGACGTCGCGCATCCAGCGGCCGGTGGAATAGGCCTCGCGCGGATCGACATGGCCGTAGAGCCTGTGTGGGGCGGCGGCAAGCTGCGTTTCGTCGGGTCGCGCGGTCAGCACACGCAAGACAGCGTAGACCTGCATGGAATCCGCGTTGACGACGGTGCCGCCCGTTTCCCGCGCCAGCCGCAACGCCAGGGCCGACTTGCCGCTGGCGGTCGGCCCGGCTATCAGGATCGCGTTCTTCAACGGCCCTTGCGGGCCAGTCCAATCGGAAATGCTCATGCCCCTCATCGCAACGCTGATCGCCAATCCCGCGCGCCCGGTTCTGGATCGTCAACTGGCAGATAGGGCGTTCGCGGCACTCGGCGCAAGCCGCATCGACTGGCTCGCCGAGGGGATCGCCGCCGACCTGATCCTTCCAGAAGGCACGATGGTGGACGCTGCGACAACGATTGCGAGCCAAGCGGTTGCGGGCGCGCCGGTCGACATCGTCGTCCAGGAAGCCGCGACACGCCGCAAGAAGCTGCTGATCGCCGACATGGATTCGACCATGATCGACCAGGAATGCATCGACGAGCTGGCGGACGAGGTCGGCCTGAAGGAGCGCGTGGCCGAGATCACCGCGCGGTCGATGAACGGCGAGATCGCATTCGAGCCGGCGCTGCGCGAGCGCGTCGCGCTGCTGGCAGGACTTGAGACCGACGTCATCGAGCG
>JAEWFU010000240.1 GCA_023388675.1 Pseudomonadota bacterium
GCAAGACGCGCACGATCGCCGGCACCTGCTTCTCGGACGGCAAGCCGCGCTTCATCCAGATCAAGGGCATCAATCTCGATGCCGAGGTGGGCGAGCACATGCTCTACACCACCAATGCCGACGTGCCAGGCATCATCGGTCTTCTGGGAACGATCTGCGGCTCGAAGGGCGTCAACATCGCCAACTTCCAGCTCGGCCGCAACAAGCCGGGCGGCGATGCCATCGCGCTGCTCTATCTCGACGGACCGTTCCCGCAGGACGTGCTGGCGGAGTTGCGTGCCGATCCCAAGATCGAGTCGGCCAAACCGCTGCATTTCGACGTGGCGGCGTAAGGCGCCAAAGGAACCAGAACAGCCTCCCAAGGCTTATCGGGAACGCTCGTGCGAAAGCGCGGGCGTTCCTTTGCGTTGGGGCTATCGTGAATTCCGGCAATATTTCATCGCAGGCGCTGCGTGTCGCGGGCGAATGCTGGATCAGGAACCGGCAGCCTGCTTCCTGCCGCTGTGCTCGGCCAGCCAGATGCCGCCCAGAACCATCACCAGCGCAACCGCATGGTAGAGATGGAAGGCTTCGCCGAGAATCAGGATCGACAGAAGCGTGCCGAAGATCGGCACCAGATTGATGAAGAGGCCTGCGCGGTTGGCGCCGATCAACTCCACGCCGCGAATGTAGAAGGCCTGCGAGATGATCGACGGCAGGATGGCGGTGTAGACCACGATCGCCCATCCGCGCGTGTCCGGCCAGGTTACCCGCTCTGTCGCAACCTCCCATGCCGCAAACGGGATCGAGGACAGGAAGGCGGCGAAGCACATGACGAGCATGAGGCTCTTCCAGTGGATCGCGGGCTTGTAGCGCAATGCCACCGTGTATCCGCCGTATAGGACGATCGCCGCGAGCATCAGCGCATCGCCGAAATTGACGTCGAGTTCGGCCAGCCTCGTCAGGTCGCCATGGCTCGCCGTCAGCGCCACCCCGACCAGCGACAGCGTGAAACCGACGATCTGGCCCGGCGAGACGCCCATGCGGTAGAGCAGGAAGTTGGCGAGGAAGATGAACATCGGCATGCCGGCCTGCTCGATCGACACGTTGATCGCGGTGGTGAAGGTGAGCGCCGAATACATCGCCGCGTTGAACAAGGTGAAGCCTGCCGTGCCGAGCAGGAAGAGAAGCGGCAGATTGCGCTTCACAACAGACCAGTCGCGACGAAGCTGCGGCAGCCCTATCGCTGCGATGACCGCGACGGCAAGCGCCCAGCGCAGCGTGGTCAGCAGCATCGGCGAGATGTGGCCCACGGCCAGCTTGCCCGCAATCGCGTTGCCACCCCAGAAGAGGGTAGTCAGGACGAGGAGCAGGTAGGCGTTGCGGAACATGGATGCGGCCGGCCGGAGCGAAATATTGAGCGTGATGCCCGCCTAGCCGCCCGCGGCTGCCGGCGCAATGCGCCAGGGTCAGATAAATCGAGGCAAAGCGTTGATGAAGGCGGCATGTGGGGGTCGCGTATCGAAAGACTTGACGTTATAGAGGCCTGTCATTTTGCCGGGCAGGGCCGCCCGGTCTTATCAGAAGGGAAGTTTCCATGGCCAATGTGGTGGTCGTCGGTTCGCAATGGGGCGACGAAGGCAAGGGCAAGATCGTCGACTGGCTTTCGCAGCGCGCGGACGTGGTCGTGCGCTTCCAGGGCGGCCACAATGCCGGCCACACGCTGGTGGTCGACGGCAAGGTCTACAAGCTGTCGCTGCTTCCTTCCGGCGTCGTGCGCGAGGGCAAGCTGTCGGTGATTGGCAACGGCGTCGTCTTCGACCCGCATGCGTTCGTGGCCGAATTGTCGCGAATCCGGGAGCTTGGTGTCGACATCGGCCCGGATCGCCTGAAAATCGCCGAAAACACCGCCCTTATCCTGTCGCTTCATCGTGAACTTGACGGGTTCCGCGAGGACGCTGCCTCGAATTCCGGCACCAAGATAGGCACCACGCGGCGCGGCATCGGCCCGGCTTACGAAGACAAGGTCGGGCGCAGGGCAATCAGGGTGATGGATCTCGCGGATATGGAAACGCTGCCGGCGAAGGTCGACAGGCTGCTGACGCATCACAACGCCCTGCGGCGCGGGTTGGGCCATGGCGAGGTCGCGCATGAAGCGATCATGCAGGAATTGACCTCGGTGGCCCATCAGGTGCTGCCTTACATGGATCGTGTGTGGAAAATCCTCGACGACGCGCGCCGTGCGGGCGAGCGAATCCTTTTCGAGGGCGCGCAGGGCACGCTGCTCGACATCGACCAGGGCACCTATCCGTTCGTCACCTCGTCGAACACGATCGCCGGACAGGCCGCGACCGGGTCGGGTGTCGGGCCGGGTGCGATCGGCTATGTTCTGGGCATCACCAAGGCCTATACGACGCGCGTCGGCGAAGGGCCGTTTCCGACCGAGCAGGATAATGAGGTTGGCGAGTTCCTCGGCACACGCGGCCACGAGTTCGGCACGGTGACGGGACGTAAGCGCCGCTGTGGCTGGTTCGACGCCGTTCTGGTGCGCCAGGCCGTCGCCGTCAACGGCATCGACGGCATCGCACTGACCAAGCTCGACGTTCTGGACGGGCTGGACGAGATCAAGGTGTGCACCGGTTATCGCCTCGACGGCGAGACGATCGACTACCTGCCGGCCAGCCAGGGCGCTCAGGCGCGTGTGGAGCCGATATACGAGACGCTGGAAGGCTGGAAGGGCACCACCGCCGGCGCGCGGAGCTGGAACGATCTGCCGGCGCAGGCCGTAAAATATGTGCGTTACATCGAGGAGTTGATCGGCGCGCCGGTGGCGCTGCTGTCCACCAGCCCCGAGCGCGAGGACACGATACTTGTTACGGACCCGTTTCAAGACTAGGTTTGGCAACCCTTTCCGGGGCCGTTGATTTGGTCCTCTGCCGGCCCGGAAACATGCGAGGACAAGACAGAGAATGGCGGATTTCGTTGCGGTTCTGAGAAAGACGATCGACGCGCTCGGCGACAACACGCCCGAGATGCGCGAGAAAGTCTATGACAAGGCCCGCGCCACCATCGAAGCGAAGCTGGCAGCGATCAAACCTCCGCCGCCCGCGGCTGTAGTCGACCGGCAGCGGAAGGCGCTGGAGGACGCGATCGCCGTTCTTCGTGCCGACTATGCCGAGGCTGACGACAGCGAGGACGACGACAGCCTCAATGACGCGTTCGCGACCCTGACGGGAATCGGCACGCCGGCTCCTTCCGCAGCCGCGCCGGTTGCCGCCCCCGCGACCGAGGGGGTGAAACCTGCGGACGAGCCTGCCCCCAAACCGGCACCTGAGCGTCCCTTGGCCGGAGATCGGCCCGTCGCGTCTTCATCCGCCGTCGATCCTGCTTCCGATGATTTTGCGCCGCAAGACAATGCAGCGCCGGAAGCCTCCGATGCGCCTGACGCCGTTGCTGTGCCGGCGCGGGAGCGCAGCGAGCCACGCGCATCCCGCAGCCGCACGGGCCTGATCGCGGCGCTGATCCTTCTGCTGGTGGCTGCGGGCGCGGGCTACGCTGTGTGGATGAACCGCGACGACCTGGCGACTCTTGTCGGCACGGATGCGGAGCAGGACGAACAGCAGGCAACTGCGCCTGAAGGCGCGGAGACAGCCGAAGAGCTGAACGAGACTCCCCCCGAGGAGCCATCGGCCGAAGAAGAGGAGGTTGCCAACCTCCCCGAGGCCGAAGAACCGGAGACGCCGCCGGCGCCGGCCGAGCAGCCGGCGGCCGATAGCGAGCCGGAAAAGTTCACGCAGCGGTTGATGTCTGACGGCAGCGAAGTCGATGAAGGCCCGGCCGGTGGAGTGCCGACCGTCGGCGAGGGGACGTCTATCGCGTCGGTCGCCCAGCCGGACGGCAGTCCGTCCGAACCGGCAGAGGCCGGTGGGAACCAGACTGCCGCCCAGCCCGGCGAAGAAGGCGGTGAACAGACGACGTCGCCGTCGGTCGCCGTCGGCCAGCGCGCGATCTTCTACGAGGAACGCACCAGCGCTGCGCAGGGCTCGGCAGAAGCCGGCTCGATCGTCTGGTCTACCGTACAGGAATCGCCCGGCGGGGACCTGCCGCCGGAGCCGGCCATCCGGGCCGAGGCGACGATCCCGGGCAAGGACATCCAGCTTCGCATGACGATCCGCCGCAATGGCGACCAGACA
>JAEWFU010000317.1 GCA_023388675.1 Pseudomonadota bacterium
TCTTCGGCGTGGTGATCCAGATCCAGAGCCAGGCCGGCGGCAACCTGTCGGAAGCGCTGGGCAACCTTTCCAAGGTGCTGCGCGACCGCAAGAAGATGAAGGCCAAGATCCAGGCGCTGTCGATGGAAGCGAAGGCGTCGGCCGTCATTCTCGGCGCGCTGCCGTTCCTCGTGGCACTGCTCGTCTATCTGTCGAGCCCGAACTACATCATGCCCCTCTTCACCCACCCCACGGGACACCTGATCCTCGCCATCTCGGGCGTCTGGATGACGATAGGCATCTTCGTCATGCGCAAGATGATCAACTTCGAAGTCTAGGACCGAGTCCCGGGGAGCGCCACCATGTTCGACCAGATCGCCAAATCCATCTCCGATCCGAGCCTGATGATCTCGATCGTGGTCGCGGTCGCGGTGTTCGTCACCGTGTTCACCGCGCTGCCCGCCTTCAGCGGCGACCCGTTGAAGGCGCGCATGAAGTCGGTGGCGCTGGAGCGCGACGAGCTGCGCGCCAAGCAGCGGGCACGCCTTGCGGCGGAAGCCGACCGCAAGCGCAGGGGCCTGCGCGAAGAACAGTCGGTCGGCATGCGCAACATCGTCGATCGGCTCGACCTGAGACGCCTGCTCGCCGACGAAAACACCGCAGCCCAGCTCAAGGTCGCCGGTTTCCGCGGCCAGAACCCGCTGACGAAATTCCTGTTCTTCCGTCTTGTGCTGCCCTTCGCGGGTCTGCTTCTCGGCGTGGTCTACATCTTCGTACTCGGCGGCCTGTCCGAGCAATCGCCACTGATGAAGATGTTCGTCTGCATCCTGCTCGCCTATGGCGGCTTCTATGCCCCGATCCTCTATGTCCGCAACCGCGCCACGAAACGCAAGGAATCGATCCAGAAGGCATGGCCGGACGCGCTGGACCTGATGCTGATCTGCGTCGAATCCGGCATATCGGTGGAAGCAGCCTTCCGCCGCGTGGCCGACGAGATCGGCGTCCAGTCGGTCGACCTCGCCGAAGAACTCGTGCTGACCAATGCCGAGCTGTCGTTCCTTCAGGAGCGCAAACAGGCCTACGACAATCTCGCGGCACGCACCGGGCTCGACGCCGTGAAAGCGGTGACGCAGGCGCTGGTGCAGGCGGAACGCTACGGCACGCCCGTCGCCCACGCCCTGCGCGTGCTGTCTGCGGAAAGCCGCGACATGCGCATGAACATCGCCGAGAAGAAGGCGGCCGCATTGCCGCCGAAGCTGACGGTGCCGATGATCCTGTTCTTCCTTCCGGTGCTGTTCGGCGTCATTCTCGGGCCGGCCGGCATCCAGATTTCGGAACAGGCGATCTTCAGCCGGTGACGGCGGCGATGCCGCCACCGCTTCGATCAGGCACTCTGTTTCTCCGGCGCCTCTGCGTCATCGGGCTGCCGTGACACGGGCTCCTCACGGGTGACCATGCGCGCCCGACGGCGGTCCGCCGTCCTGCCCTGCACGATCCTGACCCGCTTGACGCGGCGCGGATCGGCATCCAGCACGTGGAACTCGAAGCCGGGAATGGCCTGCACGACCTCGCCGCGGGCCGGCACACGGCCGAGCGCGTTGAAGATCATGCCGCCGATGGTGTCGACATATTCCTCATGCTCACCGCCGGTGAAGGCCTCGCCGATGGCCTCGGCGACGTCCTCGATCTCCGCCTTCGCGTCGACGACGAAAATGCCGTCGCCCGTGCGGGTGATCATCGGCTCCTCGTCCTCGTCATGCTCGTCCTCGATGTCGCCGACGACCATCTCGACGATGTCCTCCAGCGAAACGAGGCCGTCGGTGCCGCCATATTCGTCGATGACGAGAGCCATCTGGATGCGTGCGGCCTGCATGCGGGTCATGAGGTCGGAGGCCAGCATCGAGGGCGGTACGAAGAGCACCGGCCGCACGATGCCCAGGTCGCCGATCGGCTTGCCGAGATCGACATTCGCCAGATCGAGCGGCAAGGCCGGCGTCTTGCGCGTGGCACGGCCCTTCTTCTGCTTCGCGGCGCGCGTGATGTAACCCACCACGTCGCGGATGTGGACCATGCCGCGCGGATCGTCGAGCGTCTCCTGATAGACCGGCATGCGCGAACGGCCGGACTCCTCAAAGAGGGTCAGCAGATCGCCAAGCACGGTCGACAGTTCGATGGCCTCAATGTCTGCGCGGGGCACCATGACATCCTCGACGCGCAGTTCACGCAATCGCAGGATGTTGTTGAGCATGGCGCGCTCGCCGACCGAGAACACCGTTCCGGTCGTCTGTTCGGACAGCGCATCCGCCAGGTCTTCACGCAAGCTCGATCCGTTGCGCGGACGAAACCGCGCAGCAAGCCGTTCGAATATTGAGGGTTTGGTGCCGGATCGTCCGGCGGGCGTACTCTGGGACTCGCCTGACTGGTCGGAGCCCTGTTCGCCGCCCTGCTCCGCAACAGCGGCAGATTGTGCGTTTTCGTTCATCGTCTTTCGGTCGTTTGACCTTTTCAGTTATCCATATGGATCGGGAATGGCAAGTCCTGCAAGTATACGCCGTTCGAGCGCTTCCATCTCCTCAGCCTCTTCATCGGTCTCGTGATCATAGCCGAGAAGATGCAGCATTCCATGCACGATCAAGTGCCTGAGATGGTGCTCGAAAGGCTTTTCTTCCAGTGCCGCCTCGGAAGAAATCGTCTCGAAAGCAAGAACGATGTCGCCCAGCATCGCCGGAAGCGGGTCGCCGGGAGCGATCTCGAAGGCCGGGAACGACAGGACGTTGGTTGCCTTGTCCTTGCCGCGCCAGTCGCGATTGAGCACGGCGATATGCGCGTCGTCGGTGAACAGAAGAGAGAGTTCGGCCGCATTTGCCGGTTTCATGCCGAGTTCGGCCAGAGCCGCCTCGACAGTCGGACCGGCAAGCGCTGAAAGCTCGTCCTCGGCCGGCCACGCGCCGGCTTCGATCGCGATGTCGATGTCGATCATGACGATAACAGTGCGTCCTTCGAGGCTCGCTGCGCTCGCACCTCAGGATGAGGGAGGCTGGCGCTCGAACCTGCAATGCGGTGGGTTCGAGCGCGGACCTCCCTCATCCTGAGGTGCGAGCCCTCGTGTTCGGTCCGATGTCCACGCCAAGTTTGATGGGCGAGCCTCGAAGGACGCACCTGCCCATCCCTCATACGTCGATCCGCCCCTTGCGGTCGGCACCGGCACCATGAGCGTCGTAAGCCCTGACGATTTCGGCAACCAGCGGATGGCGGACGACGTCGACGTCGTTGAACCGGACGGTGACGATGCCCGGCACGCCATCCAGCACCTGAAGCGCCTCGACGAGGCCCGACTTCGTGTTGGGCGGCAGGTCGATCTGGGACGGATCGCCGGTGACGATCATGCGGCCGCCTTCGCCGAGGCGGGTCAGGAACATCTTCATCTGCATCGGCGTGGTGTTCTGCGCCTCGTCGAGGATGATCGCCGCATTGCGCAGCGTGCGGCCGCGCATGAAGGCCAGCGGCGCGATCTCGATCACTTCCGCCGCGATGGCGCGCTCGACCTTGTCGGCGGGCATCATGTCGTAGAGCGCATCGTAGAGAGGCCGCAGGTAGGGATCGACCTTCTCCTTCATGTCGCCGGGCAGGAAGCCGAGCCGCTCGCCGGCCTCGACGGCCGGACGCGACAGCACGATGCGCTCGACCATGCCGCGCTCGAGCAGCATGGCGGCATGGGCGACAGCCAGATAGGTCTTGCCGGTGCCGGCAGGGCCGATGCCGAAGACGAGCTCGGAACGCTCCAGCGCCCGCATATAGGCGTCCTGGTTGAGCGAGCGCGCATAGATCGTGCGCTTGCGCGTGGCGATCTGCGCGGCCGCAACCTTTCCCTTGCGCTCGAGCGTCGGAAGGGTGAGCTGGTCGTCGACGGCAATCGCCATACGGATCGCGCCGTCCACCTCGGACGGCGACA
>JAEWFU010000346.1 GCA_023388675.1 Pseudomonadota bacterium
TCGTTCAGGACCGTATCGCCGGGGGCGATCACGCCGCCCTGCCGATGCAGAAGAAACTGCTTGAGCTGGTCGATGCCCGGTTTCGCAATACAGCCGGCAACGAATTCGAGGATCGCCGCAACTTTCAGGCGCTGATGATCTATGCGATGAGCGGTGGCAATCCGTCGACGATCGCCGATCTGCTCGCCCGCATGGAGATCGACGAGGCCGACCGCGCAGCGGGCGCGGGCGTGCTCGGCTACCTCACCGGAAATGTCGCCCAGGCGCGCGATGCGATGGCCGGCATCGACCCTGAACGCTATCCGGCGGAGCTGGCCGCCTTCCTCGCACTCGTGAAGGGATCAGTCGTCGCCGGCGAGGATGCCGCAGCAGGTATGGCCATGCTGGACGAGGCAAGGCTTGCTACGCCAGGAACGCTGGTGGAAGAGGCGGCGCTCAGGCGCACCATCGCGCTGGCATCCGGTGCGGGTGACGCCGAGAAGTTCATGTCGGCCTCGGAGCAGTATGCGCGACGTTTCCTGCGCTCACCCTATGCGAGCCAGTTCGCCGAGTCCTTCGTCGGCGGCATGATAGCGCTGGATCGCGGCAAGCTCGACCTGCATCGCATCGAGCAGACGGTCGACTGGATGACGCGGGAACAGGCACACACCGTCTATCTGCGCCTTGCCCGTAGGGCGGCGATCGACGGCGACGCGGAACTCCTCGCATTCGCAACCCACCACAACACGGGCGACGATGGAGCCGCGCCGGAAGAAATCGATCCGCGCACCGAACTCTATTCCAGCATCTCCTCCGTGACGTCGGACACGGTTGAAGATGTGTTGTCGCGCCTCGACGGACTGGATGCGACACAGCTTTCGTCGCGAGATCGGGCGCTGCTGACGGCGGCCAGAACCGTCGCCGCCGAAGTTGTCGCGCCGGTAAAGGCAGACGCCGCGCCGCCGCTGTGGCTGGAAGACTACCCGATAGAGGAAGCGGCTGCTCCAGACCGGCCGCTTGACGAAGCGGATGAGCTTGTCGCCTCGACGCGCACCAAGCTGGAGGCGATCGACAAGATGCTCGAGGAAACGAAACGATGATGCCCAACGTCACCTTGGGTGGAAACCCGGCAGGCCTGCAACAGAAGGGCGAGCGCAACGCCAAAAGTGGCGAGGCCGACGGCGCGCATTTCGCTGACGCGCTTTCGGGCCGTTCCGGCGACCGCAAGGCAACAAAGAGTGATGCCGAGGACCGCCAGATGGAAACGAGCCCGGACTGGAAGATCGATCGCTACGCGGCCCTCTTCAGGCTTGAGAAGACGGCTGAGCCCAAGCCCCTCGCCGACGGCGCCGGCTTCGACGACCTGCTGGCCGAGCAGAGAACCGCCGGCGATCTGCCTGCCTCCCTGACGGCGGAAGCGGAAGCATCGTCTGGCGATACGGACGCGGAATCCGAGGTTCCGGCAGATGAACAGACGGACGCGGACTCGCACGAAGCCGCCGCAAGCCCGGTCACCGGTAAGGCGAATGCTATCGACCCTGACGCGGCGTTGGTCTCGCGGCAGGCGTCCGCTGGCGATGAGCAGTCCGACCGATCGGCCGATCGGGCGAACCTGGATGCAGATGGCGAGCAGGACACGATTAAGGCGACGGCGCGCGGCAATACCGCTGATGCTGACCCGGATCCGCAGGCTCGAACCACCATTCAGCCCGAACAGCAGAACAGCGCCAAGAACCAGGCCGCACATGTTTCGGCGGCAGAGCGAACGACCGTGCCGGCAGCGCCCGCAGATGGCCAGCAGCCGACGCGCACGCGAACCGACGCCAGCATACCGGTCACCGCCGGTGCTGCGGACAAATCAGCGCCCGTGACACCGCCTGCCACGAATGCGCAGCCAGAGGCGACAAACCGCCCCGCAGTGGCTACGCCGACCTCGTCCCCTGGTGAAACCTCACGGTTCGTCAGTGCCAAGGACGGCTCGTTCGCGCGCGACACGTCACCGAACATGCCTGCAAAGGCAGATACGGTTTCCTCAAAGGTGAATGTGCTGAACTTCACCGCCGCACCGGCCCCCGCGCAGACGGCTCCGCCGGTCCTCAGCACCACCGCGACGGGTCTTGTGGCCGCAATCGAAGCGGAAGGAACGTGGCGCACGGCGGCCCAGGACCCTGCAAATTCGGCCACCGCGCGTGGCGCCTCCGCGACGGGCGGAGTCAATACGCTTCGTATCCAACTCCAGCCGGTCGAACTCGGCATGGTTACGGCGCGCCTCGTCGCCACGGGATCGCAACTTTCCGTTGAAATCCAGGTGGAGTCGAATGACGCTCGACAGCGCCTCGCCAATGACAGCGAGGTCATCGTCAAGGCATTGCGCGCGATCGGCTACGACATCGACAAGGTGACCATCCAGCAAGGTCCGCAAAACGGCCAGTCGCCTGCGCAGCAGGGTGCGTCCGGAAGAAACGACCATATGCAGCCCGACCAGCAGGGCGACCGGAACGCGCGCGGCCGTGGCGACCAGGGCGCGGCAGGGCGGGATGGCGGAGGAGCGCGCAATGGCGCCGGCGAGACAATGGCTGACCGCGCTGGCGGCGGCCGCTATATCTAGCATTGCCTGCTTGCCGGCCCTGGCTGCCGGCAACGTCTGCGAAGCGGAAATCCTGCGCGCCTCCGAACGCTACGGCGTTCCGGCCGGCATTCTCTATGCCGTTGGCCTCACGGAGACAGGCCGCAAGGGCAGCCTGCAGCCCAACGCCCTCAACATTGAAGGGCGCGCGGTCTTCCCGCGTTCGGCGCGAGAAGCCTTGCGCGAATTCGAGAATGCCAGGTGCGGTGGCGCCAGGCTGATCGATCTCGGCTGTATGCAGATCAATCACCACTATCACCGCGAGAAGTTTGCCAGCCTGCAGCAAATGCTCGATCCGCGCCACAACGTCGACTACGCGGCACGCTTTCTGGTCGAGCTCAAGCAGAGGCACGACACCTGGTCGATGGCGGTTGCCCGCTATCATGCCGGCCCCGACAACGACCCGGCGCAGAAGCGCTATGTCTGTCGCGTCATTACCAATATGGTCGCTACCGGCTTCGGAAAATGGACATCGGCAGCACGTGAATTCTGCAACCCATGAGTGTAGACAGAACCTCGCCACCCGGTTGCCGACTCACACGAATTGACTCCCAAAAAACCAGCTACAAGAAATTACCATTGTCGGCGATTCCCCGCACCGGTTAACCCTTTATCCACAACTTAGATCAACTGATTCGGAGGGCGGGCCGATGATAGTGATAGTGGACGAGCGCGAGCTCGTAAAAGACGGTTATCACTCACTTTTCGAGCGGGAAGGCGTTGCAAGCGCCGGGTTTGGCTCGAACGAATTCGGCGAGTGGGTTTCCACAGCCGCGGAAGACGACCTGAAGGCCGTTCGCGCTTTCCTCATCGGCGAGTGCTCCAGCGACCTCGTGTCGCCGCGCCGCATCAGGGATCGCACAACCGCGCCGGTTATTGCCCTTTCCGACCAGCACTCTCTCGAGAATACCCTGAGGCTCTTTGAAGCGGGCGTGGACGACGTCATCCGCAAGCCGGTTCACATCAGGGAGATCCTGGCGCGCATCTCGGCCATCAGCCGTCGCGTGCAGGAGGACAAGCCCTATTCCGAATTCGGGCCTATGCGCATCTTCATCGACGGGCGCGACCCCGAGATAGACGGCGAACCGCTGCCGTTGCCGCGGCGCGAACGGCGCATCCTGGAATTCCTCGCAAGCAATGCCGGTCGCCGCGTGACGAAGACGCAGGTCTTCAACGCGATCTACGGCATCTTCGACGAGGAGGTCGAGGAGAACGTGGTCGAGAGCCACATCAGCAAGCTGCGCAAGAAGCTGCGCGAAAAGCTGGGCTACGACCCCATCGATTCCAAGCGGTTCCTCGGCTACCGGCTCGTAACCTGATGTTTGCGGAAGTAGGCCACCTCGCCTCGCCCTTGTCCCGCTCATCCTCCATACAAGCCAGCTTCACGCAAGACAGGACCGCTACCTTCGGGCTCAGCGGCCTGAATCTTGAGGAGAATCCCGAATGAGCTTGTATGGAATGATGCGGACCGGCGTGTCCGGCATGGCGGCGCAGTCGACGCGCCTTGGCACCGTTGCCGACAACATCGCCAATTCCGGCACCAATGGCTACAAGAAGGCCAGCGTCGAGTTCTCCTCGATGATCATCCCCAATTCCGGCACCAGCTATACCTCGGGCGGCGTGGCCACGCAGGTGCGCTACTCGATCTCCCAGGCCGGCCCGATCCAGTACACCACCTCCGGCACCGATCTCGCCGTTGACGGAAATGGCTTTTTCGTTGTCCAGAACAGCAACGGCCAGCCGTTCCTGACACGCGCCGGCTCGTTCGTGCCGGACGGCGAAGGCCGCCTCGTCAACGCCGCCGGCTTCCAGCTCATGGGCTACAACTACGAGAACGGCATTCCCAGCACGGTCGCCAACGGTTTCGCGGGTCTTGAGCCGGTGCAGATTTCCGGCCAGGAACTGCAGGCAACGCCATCGACCTTCGGCACCTTTGCCGCCAACCTTCCTTATGCCGCCCCAGACTGGACCGGTGTCGACCTCTCGACCAACCCGACCAATCCGGTCGGTCTCGACGAGGCGCTGGAGGACGGATCGGTCGTCAAGACCTCGCTCGTCGCCTACAACAATGTCGGTGAAGAGGTACTGCTCGACATCTATTTCGCCAAGCAGGCCACCGGCGAGTGGCAGATGTCGGTCTACTATCAGCCTGACGGCACGGCCGGGTCGTCCTTCCCGTACAGCGGTCCCGCGCTGGCAACCGGAACGCTCGATTTCGACATCTCGACCGGCAAGCTCGATGCGTCGAGCATCAGCTCGCTCACGATCGATCTCTCGGCGCTGAACGGCCAGCCGATCGAACTCGATCTTTCCAAGATGACCAATCTCGCCACAGGCTACTCGCGTGGCGAAGCCGATATGAATGGCAACGCCCCCTCGGCGGTGGAGCGCGTGACCATCGGCAAGGATGGCATCATGTATGCCGAATACGCCAACGGCGGACGCACGCCGCTCTACAAGCTGCCCCTGGCGACGGTGCAGAGCCCCGACATGCTCAGGGTCGAGCCGGGCAACGTCTTCTCCGCCGGCCTCGAGTCCGGCAACGTTCAGATCGGCTTCGCAGGTGGCGGTGGCCTGGGCGACATTCTTTCCGGCGCGATCGAGAATTCGAACGTCGATATCGCTGAAGAGCTGACAAGCATGATCGAGTCGCAACGCAACTACACCGCGAATTCGAAGGTCTTCCAGACCGGTTCCGATCTTATGGACGTTCTGGTGAACCTGAAGCGGTAGGAGTGACGGTGCTGGGTAGGGAATAGGGGAAAGATGTCACTTTCGACTGCACTGAATATTGCGCAGAATTCGCTCCTGAATACCCAGCGCCAGACGACCGTCGTCTCGCGCAACATCGCGAACGTATACAATGCGGACTATGCCCGTCGCACGGCAATGCTCTCCAGCCTTGCGCCGGGCACCCGCGTTGCGGAGATCAGGCGAGCCACCGACGCCGCCCTCTTCCAGCAGAACCTGACGGCGCTTTCCGGATACAAGGCGCAGAGCATCATCGTCAGCGGGCTCGAACACATCACGATGTCGGTCAACGGCGTCGAGAATGCCACCTCGCCATCGACGATGATCGGCAAGCTGCAGGAAGCGCTGCAGCTTTATTCCGCGACCCCTTCCAACAGGACGCTTGCCGAGAATGCGGTCGAGATGGCACGCCAGGTTCTCGGCAGCCTCACCGAAGGCACCAAATCGGTCCAGGCGCTGCGCACGGACATGGACGCCCAGATTTCGGCGGGCGTGAACGAACTCAACAAGCTTCTGGCGGATTTCAAGACCGTCAATGACGCCGTCGTCAAGGGCACCAACGCCGGACGCGACGTGCTGGACCAGCTCGACACGCGCGACGCGATTTTGAAGAAGATCGCCGAATACGTGCCGATTTCCACGATCGCCCGCAGCGGCAACGATCTCATGATCGTGACGGCCGACGGCACCACCTTGTTCGAGACCGTGCCACGCCATGTGGCTTTCGAGAGCACGGCGGCATTCGGCCCCACCACCACCGGCAATGCCATCTATGTTGACGGCGTGCGGATAGCCGCCGCCAATGGCGCAAACACCAGCGCCGGCGGTTCGCTGGCGGCCATGATGCAGATGCGCGACGGCTACGCCACCGGCATGCAGGCACAATTGGATGAGACCGCCCGCGGCCTCATCAAGGCGTTTGCGGAGGTGAACCCGGGCAATCCGGCCGATATTCGTCCGGGCCTGTTCACATGGCCAGGCGCACCTGGCATGCCTGCAGACGGCGTCCTGGAAACCGGCCTTGCCGGCCTGATCACGTTGAACCCACTGATCGATTCCCAGCAGGGCGGCAATCCGGAGCTGCTGCGCGACGGCGCAAGTTTCGACCTCAACCCGGACGATCACGCCAGCTTCAACGAGCTGCTGCTGCGCTTCACCAATGCGCTCGACACACCCGTGGACTTCGTCACCGTTGCCGGCACGACCGCCAGCCTGAGTCTTCAAAACTACGCCACGAGCACGATCAGTTGGCTGGAAGACGCGCGCAAGACGGCAGCCGGGGCTGCGGAAACCAAGGGCGCCTTGATGATGCGCACCGGTGAGGCGCTCTCAAACGTAACCAGCGTGAACGAGGACGAAGAAATCGCCCTCATGCTGGAGCTCGAGCGCTCCTATGCGGCATCGGCCAAGATGATGCAGATCATAGACGAGATGCTCGAGACCCTGCTCAATACGGTGAGATAGCACTATGAAAGTCTCTTTCGTATCATCTCAGGCTATCACGCAAGCCATGCGCTATCAGTTGATGCGCATGCAGTCCGATCTGATCGTTGCACAAAAGGAAGCGAATACCTGGCGCGTTGCCGATGTCGGTCTGGCGCTTGGCGCGCGGACAGGCGTGTCTGTTTCGCTGAATCGCGACATCGAAAGGCTCAACGGGCTGAAAGATTCCAACCAGCTCGCGGCATCGCGTCTTGAATCCACACAGCTCGGCCTGCAGCAGCTTACCGAGGCTGCGAACGATCTGCTTAAGGCATATACGACCGGCGTCTCGGGCGCCTCCGACCCAGCCATCATCAAGCAGCAGGCCGATCAGGTGCTGGGACTGATGTCGTCGGTGCTCAACGGCAACCTCAACGGCGAACATCTTTTCGCCGGCATCAATACCGATGTGCAGCCGCTTAACGACTTCCTCGACCCCGCTTCTCCGAACCGGGTCGCTTTCGACACCGCATTCGCCGCCTTCCCGTTCGCCGATCCTGCGAACATCACCGCTGCCGAGATGGACGCCTTCCTGAACAGCGTCGAGGGGCAATTCCTCGGCGCGGGCTGGGACGACTGGTCGAATGCAACCGACCAGCAGATCACGTCGCGCATCACGCTGACCGAGACCGCGCAGACGTCGGTGTCCGCCAACATTCCCGCTTTCCGCAAGCTGGCCATGGCGTCCGCGATCGTTTCGGCAACCTTCGACGGCTCCATGAGCGAGGCAGCGCGCACGGAAGCACTCAACCGTGGCATCGCCTTGCTGGGTGAAGTCGTGAGCGATCTTGCCAACCAGCAGGGCGCGACGGGTATTACCCAGCAGCGGATCGAAAGAGCCAACGATCGCATGTCCATGCAGGTCGATCTGTTCACTGAAAGCCTGACGGAAATGGAAGGCGTCGACCCGGCAGAAGCCTCGACGCGGGTCACCAGCCTTCTGTCCCAGATCGAGATTTCCTATTCGCTGACTGCGCGGCTGCAGCAGCTCAGCCTGCTTCGATACCTTTAGCGACCGGCCTGGAATCGGAACAAGTCAGACAACACGGAAGACGCATGTATCAATTCTCCTACGCCGAAGTTCAGACCGACGCCGTGGCGGACGCCAAGGATCGCGAAAGACAGTTGCTTTCGCGATCCATCGACCTGTTGGTCGAGGCGAGGGACAAGGGCACGAAGTCGATCGAGTCCACCCGCGCGATCTATTTTCTGAATCGCGTCTGGACGACCTTTGTCGAAGACCTCGGAAGCGAGGACAACGAGCTCCCGCACGAGCTCCGGGCAAACCTGATTTCCATAGGGCTCTGGCTGCTACGCGAGGCCGAAGAGGTTCGACAGGGCCGCTCCGACAATTTCGAAGGGCTGATCGAGGTCTCGCAGATCATCCGCGACGGCATTCAATGAAGAATACGTTCAAGATCACTCTGAAGGCGAACGAGAAGATCTACATCAACGGCGCCGTCATCAGGACGGACCGCAAGGTGTCCCTCGAATTCCTGAACGACGTCCAGTTCCTGCTCGAAGGCCATGTGCTTCAGGCCGAGGACGCGACGACCCCGCTCAGGCAGCTCTATTTCATCATCCAGGTCATCCTGATGAACCCCGACGGCGCACCGGAGGCGCGCGACATGCTACGCAGATCGCTGCCGCTGCTGCTCGCGTGCTTCTCAGACCACCAGATCCTTGCCTCGCTCAAGGACGTCGACCGCCTGGTCAGCGAAGGCCACGTCTACGAAGCACTGAAAGCGTTGCGCGGCCTCTATCCGGCGGAGGCCAGAATTCTCGCCAACGAGGGCGCGCCTGTCGCACCCCTCGTCCTTACCGCAGCGGAGTAGGACCATGAACATTTCGGCGATCGCCAACACCATGACGACGCAGAACACGACGGGCGCACCGCAGTCCGTCGACTATAAGGCGTTCCTGCAGTTGCTGGTCGCCCAGATGAAGAACCAGGATCCGACGGCCCCGATGGAATCGACGGATTACGTCGCCCAGCTCGCGACCTTCTCGCAGGTCGAGCAGTCGGTCGAGATCAACAAGAAGCTCACCGAGATGCTGCAGGCATCGACCATGGCGCAGGC
>JAEWFU010000390.1 GCA_023388675.1 Pseudomonadota bacterium
ATCACACTGAACGCCGGGCTGATGATCAATGCCTTCTATGCCTGACGGGCGGTGGCGGATCGTCTGCCTCAGACGAGCGCTTGTTGCCGTTGCGCTTGCTGGCCTCGCAATGGGAGCCATTGGATGGGCGTCTGGCACGCATTGGCATGCTATGCCGTGGGCTATCGCGACTGCTTTGAACATTGAGACAATAAGTAGTACCAAAGCAGGCGCAACTGATCGGCGATAGACAAGCCCGCTCATGGCGTTGTGAAATACAGCAGAAATTCCGTCAAAGTGCGCTTGTCACTCCACCACTGCTCGTGAGAAAAGCCTGAATTCCTGGCCTTCTGCGCGACACTAGGCGAATTGCGTCGCGAGACATGAGACCAAATGCGGTGGAAAGGGCGTCGGCGCTCACTGCATCGGGAGCAATCACGGTCACGCTCTCCTGGCCGCTGGCGGTGGAGCCGTCTCGTGGATCCAGCAGATGAGTGTATTTCATGGCGGTGTCGAAGGCGAAGCCTTTCCCGCTGGAGGTCGCCGCTGCCTTGTTTACAATGCTGATTGATCGATGCGGTTCCTGATTGAATTGAGCGCCTCGAATGCCAACGAGCCATGGCTCTCCGTCAGGTTTGGAGCCCAACGCGCGAATTTCCCCCATGTCCACGATGCTGGTTTCGATGCCGCCCCGGCGCAGAATATTGACAGCTCGATCGGTGATGTAGCCCTGGGCAATACCGTTGAAAGTGAGTGCCATTCCACGTTTTCCGAATGAAACCCGATTGCGATCGAAGACAACTTTGTCGAATCCTACCAAGCTCAAGGCTTTCCGAATCTCTTCGGGGACAGGACCTGATTGGTCCACGCCCGCACGAGAGAAATGATCGGCCAGCAGTCTCCAAAGCGGCTGGACAGTCGGATCGAAGACGCCATCCGTCAGCTCCCAAGCTACCCGACATCTTTCCAGAAGAGTGATCAAGTCAGCAGGCGGCGCCGCCAGCGCGCCCAGTCGGTTCAGTCGCGAAAGCGAGGAATCGGAGCGGTAGAGACTGAACACCTGCTCCAGTCGTTCCGTTTCGGTTACCACCTGGCGAACAAGGCGCTCGGCGCTCGCGCGGTCATGGTGATGGATCGAAAGCGATGCGATGGCACCCAAGGCTTTCCCGCGCCAGACCACGGTATTTCGTGCGGAAGCCTCGGTAACGCTCTGGCCGAGGAGGCTGCAGCCTGCGGCAGCGGCGCTTATCGCAATGAATCGGCGGCGATCTATCATGATCTGTATCTCGTCTCTTCAGCCGCTGGGTCGCTTATCCGGAGGGGCCGATTCTGCGGATCCCAGTACGTATTCGGGCGGGATGTCTTCGAATTTTACCACATCGCCACCATTCCTGTTTGCGAACAATTCGGCGGCTTCGCGCGTCGAAAAAGGCACGGTTTCAGCAGCTCCCATACCGCCCTTCGCGGAGCTGCCGATCACATAAAATGCCTTACGGGCGTCGATCCAGTTCTCCGCACCAGGATTCTCCCAATCTTGAGCAGCCGCCATATCCGATACGTAGATTGCGGCGACATCTCTTGGTTCCTCCGGAAGCATGGTGAAAGCGACAGCATCGCGCGCCGAAGAGAACCAGATCGGCTCCGGAATCCGGCCGAGTATGATCTGGCCCTTAGGACCTGGGTGCTCCAGCACGTTCATTCCGCAGTATCGGCCAATAGCTTCGTCCGTCAAAGCGAAGGGGCTTGGAATCTCAACCGGTCCATCGTCGCTGCATCCGGCCAGAGCCACGGCGGCTGCGGCCGCTAGAATCAGTAGGCGTCTCACAATTCTCTCCTGGCAAACACGAGGGCGGCGGCGGCCAACGGCATCAGCGCCCAGATGGCCAATGCGCTCACCAGCACGCCTGGTGAGAGAGCCGCATTCTCGGCCACTCCGCCCATCCCGGAAAGCGCGCTGACATCCCCGGAACCCAAGTTCAGAAGCCGATAGGCATCGGTCGGATTGGCTAGGAGCAGCGCGTTCAGCACGCTTCCACCGATAAGCTGCCCCTGGTCAACGACGAGCAGCCCGAGCAGCGCCATGTCGTAAATCAACACGAAAAGGAGCCAAACACCGATCGCGACGCCGGCCGCTGTACCGCGCTCGCGCACTAGCGCGCTGACAAAGTAGCCGATCGCGATGAACACGGCGCCGAGAAGGATCGACGACAGGATCATCTTGGCAAAGGCCACCAAACTGCCTCCCTCCACTATCCCGCCCATTGTCGCAAGCGCGGCTGCAGCGGCGCCGTAACCGAGCAGCGTCGCGAAGGCGAGTATGCCGAGGTGACCCAGGAACTTCCCGGCGAGTACCTGCCAGCGCCCTACCGGGTAGCTCAGGAGCAATAGCATCGTGCCTCGCTCCACCTCGCCGACGATGGCATCGTGCGAGATCAGCAACGCTATTAGAGGTACCAGGAAGATCGTCAGGCTCGACAGGCTAACGATCACCACGTCCAGCGCGTTCGCACCGACATTGCCGGTCGGCGCGCTGCCGAGAAAGGTCAACGTCAAGGCAAGCGCGGCGAGGAGCAGCGTCGTGGCGAAAACCCACCGGTTGCGGAGGCCCTCCTGTACCTCCTTGCGGGCAATTATCAGGATATTGTTCATCCTCCGCCCTCCCGTGCGCCAAGGAAATGCGCATACAATTCATCAAGCGTCGGCGGTATTACATCGAGATCAGCCACCGGGGCGTCGGCTGACGCCGCACTCCGCAACAATCTAATCTTCTCGTCAGGGCCGGCATCGATCTCGAGCAGGTGGCCATCAACACGTCGCCATCCGCTGGTCCGGGCCCACTCGTTCACCCTGTCCGCAGCATCTTCCGTGACCCGGAGGCGAATACGGGTCGGCAGCTGCGCGATACGGCGCAACTCCTCGAGCGTTCCATCGGCTATTTTCGCGCCTCGATCGATGATGACGACGCGGTCCGCCTTGCCTTCCAGTTCGGTGAGTGCATGTGAAGACAGGAGTACGGTTGCTCCGTCACTACGCAGTTCGGCGACAATGTCGTAGAAGCTGCGACGAAGCGCGGGGTCAAGGCCGGTGGTCGGTTCGTCGAGCAGCAAGACCCTTGGCCGACCGAGAAGCGCCTGAGCCAGGCCGAGCCGCTGCCGCATGCCCTTGGAGTATGTACCGACACGCCTGTCCGCCGCCTCGCCAAGTCCGACCCGCACCAGCAGGGTTGCGATCGATGCGAGGGGAACGCGCTTCAGTCGCGCATAGAAGGCCAGCGTCTCGCGTCCCGTCAGCGCCAGGTTGAAGGAGACGTTCTCCGGCAAGTATCCGAGCCTCTGCCTGGCTTCGAACCGTCCGGAAGCGGGATCCTCGTCCAAAACCTTCACAGTTCCCGACGTGGGGCGGATCAGGCCCAGCATCAGCTTGATCAGAGTCGTCTTGCCGGCACCGTTGTGGCCTACAAGAGCTATCGTTTCGCCTTCACGGAGCTCGCAGGAAACGTCACTAATGGCGCACACACGGCCGTAAGATTTGGTGACGCCGGCGACCAGGACCGTTTCCGCTCTCATTGCGCCCGCTCCAGGTTCGGAGGAGCGATGAGCGGTGTGCTATCGACAACGCCTCCCGGCAAGATGGCGGGGAAGTGAGCCTGTGCCCAGCGGATCACCTGCACGGCGGGGCTGTTGACGAGAACCTTAGCCTGGGGGGAAGTCCACAGAACCCGGTCGACAATATCGTTCGGTCGGTACGGGTTGTCGCCGATGCCATCTCCATCAAGATCGAAGGCGGGATTGTCGCTCCAATAGTTGCCGCGGCCTTCAAACGACCAGTCGAGGTGGCGGGTGCCGACATACTTGATCTGGTTTCTGTTGCGGATGAAGGCATTGCCAGCCATGGCGTTGCCTTCGGAACCGGCTGTGAAATGGATGCCGATCGCACATCCCTCAAACCAGTTGTCGGTAAAGCGGTTGCGGTTGGCATTGTAGATGAAGACGCACTTTTCCGGACCCAGTCGCATGCCGTTCGCCGCAAGGTTCGTGGTCGCGTCAGGATCGGTCGGCACGCCGTGCGTCCTTCCGCCAATGCGTGCTGCCGCGGTCCATCTCTCGTTGTGCTGCATGCGCCCGCGAACTATGTTGCGGGAAATCTCGGATCCGTTGGCATAGTTCAGCAGCAGGCCGTGGTCCCGGTCGCCGTCGGACACGTTGTCGGTGACGCGTAGACCATCGGAGAACATGATTGCATAGCCGGCATTGTTTCCGACAGACAAGTTTCCGCTTATCTCGCTGTCGTTGGTATACATGTAGTGGATGCCGAAACGGGCGTGCCGGACCGTGTTTCCGCGGAATATGTTGCGCTTGCTGGTTTTGGTGAAGATACCGTCCCGGCCGTAGCTGATTTCGTTTGCGATGACCTTCGCGCCTGGCGCGTTCCACACCGACACGCCATCCCCGGCTTCACTGGTGCGGCCTTGTTGCAGGCCGACGATCGTGTTGCCTTGTGCGACAGCATCCTCGGACCCGTGCAGGTAGATGCCGACAAGGTTCCCGATGATCGCGTTCTCCTCGATGCGCGCTCCGGTAGCGGTCTGCGCCACGAACACACCGGAATCCATATCGAAGAGATCCCGGCCGGATCCCCTGATCTCCAATCCGCGAATAACGGTTCGCGGCGCGGTCACGGTGATGACGCTGCCTTTGCCACCGCCGGCGATTATCGCTCCCTTCTCGCCCTGAAGCGTCAGAGTCTTGTCGATTTCCAGCGGCCCCGCATATTCACCGGGGTGCAGCCGGATAACATCCCCGGGTGACGCGGACTCGATGACCGCCTGGAGAGCCACGGTCCCCGGAACGTGGTCGATGACCTTCGCCGCAACTGGCAGAGTGGGGATGGCGGCCACAAGTGCCGCCATCCCCAAAGTCGATATGATGCGACAGTTCATCATGCGCCCTGAGGCTCGACGAACATGCGGCCTTTCATTTCCATGTGCATCGCATGGCAGAACCACGAGCAGTAGTACCAGTAGACGCCCGGCTGGCTCGCCGTGAAGGTCACCGACGCGGTCGCCTGCGGCGGTACTTCCATGTTGATGCCGTAGTTGGTGATGCAGAAGCCGTGCGTCAGGTCCTCGACCTCGTCGATGTTGGTGACGTAAACCGTCACTTCATCGCCCTGCCGGACGGAGAAATCCTCCATGCTGAACGCAGGAGCCACGGACCAGATATAGACGCGCACCTTGTTGCCGTCCCGGATAACCGTCGAGTCCGC
Source organism: Pseudomonadota bacterium (assembly GCA_023388675.1). Lineage (GTDB taxonomy): Bacteria > Pseudomonadota > Alphaproteobacteria > Rhizobiales > Rhizobiaceae > Aerobium. The sequence goes on from JAEWFU010000390.1 coordinate 5,245, forward strand.
CGTGAGATCGACGCCGTCGGCCTCCGCCTGCCTCACGGCGTCGGCAAAGAACGGATCGTCGCGGCTCCAGACGTGCACGGGGTTGATCTTGGAACGGTGGACCAGTGTCGCGTCGTGCGGTTCGGCGAAGGTCGGGTTGTCGTGCACCAGCACCATCTCGTCACCGGAGATGTCGATGAGCTGGTCGTTCTCCGGCTTGAGCGGACCGACGTTGAGATATCGATCCTTGGAGAACTTATTCAGCGAGATCAGCCACTTGCCATCCGCCTCCTTGGTCTGGCCCATGGAGGTGTGATTGTGCCCAGGCTGGTAATGCACGTCGAGCTTTTGCCTGATCGGATCGACCTGCTCACCCGCGAAGGCTCGCTTGGCGTCTTCGATGTTCCACTTGCAGATCTGGCTGTCGATGAACAGCGTCGTATAGGCGTTGCCGCGGCCGTCATACGCTGTGTGCAACGGTCCGAGACCGAGTTCCGGCTCGGCGACGACCGTATCCCGTGGTTCGATCTTGTCGTCGAACAGGTCATCGAACTTGCGGACGTCGAACACGGTGACCGTCGGCGACAGTTTGCCGTTGGCGACCACGTGGATCCCGTCAGGCGCGGTGTTGATGCCGTGCGGGCTGTTCGGAACCGGCACGTAGCGGGTGAAGGGCGAACCCTTGCGCCCGTCGAGCACCGGCACGCCGTTGATCTCTTCGAAGTCGCCGTTTGCGACCGCTTCTTCGATCCGCGCCAGATTGAAGATGACGACCCAGTCCTGCTCGTTCGCCATCATCTCGGCGAGGTTCACGCCCTCCTCCGAGTTGTAGCAGGTGGCAAAGCAGTACTTGCCCTGGTAGTCGGCATCAACATTATCGAGGTTGCCGTCGACCATGACCTGCCACGCGACCTTCATCGTCTCACCGTCGACCGCGGTAAAGATGGCCCGATAGGTGCTTTTGTCGGCCATCGTTGTCCCATCATTGACGAGCGGCACGCGATCTTCACCATTGCAGAACACATAGCCGGTCTTCGGATATTTCTGGACGCGCAGGCCGTGCACCGTGTGCTGGTTGGGCAACTGGATGATTTTGTCGCACTTCATCACATCGAGACGGATGCGGCAGACGCGGGTGTTAGCCTTGTCGTTGGCATAGAGATAGCGGCCGTCATAGGTGCCGTCGGTCTGCGACGGATGGGGGTGGTGCAGGTCGCCGTTGAGATAGGTGCCGCCCTTATCCTTGAGAAATTCGACCGTCTCTGGGAGGAGATCTTCCGTGAGCACTTTCAGGCTCTCGTTGGTTTGCCCCCATCCAGTAGCGCTGCAGCGATTGAACACGGGAATGCGCATCATCTCGCGCATGGATGGCGCTCCCACGACGCGCACCTCGCCGGTCTGGCCGCTGGAGAAGAACACGTAATATTCGTCAAGCTCGCCTGGCTTCACTTCGTAGGTGTTTCCGCTCCCCGCGGCCGACTGCGCCGCAGCCGGCGTGACTGCGCTTCCCGCAACGGTGAACGCGCCTCCGGCTCCCGCCGCTCCTGCGGCCGCCACCGCAGCCGTACTGCCGAGCAGTTGGCGCCGGCTCCATCCTTTCCTGGTCTCATCCGATTGCATGGTTTCTCTCCTTCTTGCTTCACGTAGTGGGTTGAGTTTCGGCATCCGGTCTCTCCACCGGAGCACCCTTGTGCGAAATCACCGGCTTTGCAGGTCCTTTCCCCCTCGTAGCTGGAGAGGAAAGCGCCTGGAATTTTTCCCGCTTCATGCGGACCTGGATCATGTGTGGGCATCGGTGATCGTCGTGGTACAGCTCCTGGCAATGCATGCAGTAGATGCACTCATTGACGTTGATCTGCCCTTCCGGATGGATTGCCTGAACGGGGCACTCCTTTGCGCAGCGCTGGCAAGGCGTACCGCATTCGGGCCATCGCTTGAGCCATTCGAACATTCGGATCCGGCCCGGTATGGCGAGGGCAGCGCCAAGCGGACAGAGATAGCGGCAGTAGAATCGCTCAATGAAGAGACCGATCGCGAGCAGCCCAAGCGCGAAGACGACGAACGGCCAGTCGCGTATGAACTTCAGGATGATCGCGGTCTTGAACGGCTCTACCTCAGCCGCGATCTCAGCCATGGCCATGGAATGGAATGAGAGTCCGAACAAGCCGAGAAAGATGATGTACTTGATGGGCCAGAGCCGCTCGTGCAGTCCGAACGGCACTTTGATCTGCGGCACCTTCAGCCACTGGGCGATGTTGTTGGTGAGTTCCTGCAGCGCCCCAAACGGGCAGAGCCAGCCACAGAACGGGCCGCGCCCCCAGAACAGGAGTGCAGCCGCCACCGCTGCCCACAGGATGAAGATCAGAGGCGCCGAGAGGAAGAACTCCCAGCTGAAATCGGTGACCAGCGAATTGGTGAAGGTCAGGACATTGACCACCGAGAGTTGCGCGTTCGCGTACCAGCCGAGCCAGAATAGGGTGAACACGAGATAGCTACGTCGCACCCAGCCAAACAGTACCGGGCGCCGCACCAGCCAATCCTGAAAGAAAAAGATGGCGGTAAGCACGAGCAGCGCCGCAACCGTGATGCCGATGAAAACCGGGTTCATTTTCCAGATGCGTTGCCAGAGCGGCTCGTCGACGACCGCCGCGTCGGTTCGCGCGGCAGTCTCACGCTGCAACGCCTCCGGAAGGATGCTTTCGTTTCCTTCCCGCACTGGAGGCGGCGGTGTCGTCTGTGCAACCGGAACCTCCGTGATCGTGACGTACTGATCCGGCAGCGTGTATCCCAGGTCGTAGGAAATCGTTGCCTTGTCGCGCGCGCCGACGCTGCGCTGCACAAGGAGCTGAAGTTCCCACGGCTCGGTGACATCGAATTCGAAGTCGTCCGGCACCACGAACAGTGCGATCTCGCGCAGCCGTGGTGAGCCTTCAGCCGCAAGATCTCCCAGACGCGTGTGGTTGCGATCACGGAAACGGATGCCCTGACCATCCTGCAGCAGCTCGATGCGGTCGAATATCCCGCCCCGCACGTAACCTGAGCCCTTGAAGGAATATGCGCCGTCGCCGGCGACGACGATTGCGTGCTGGCCTGGCTTCAGCCGATCCATCAGGCGGTCATACTGGACGTCTCCCAGGAGGCTGCGGCCGATGGTCGGCACGCTGACTGGCGCAACATATAGTTCTATGAACCGATCCTGCGGATTGCGCGTTTCTGGCCGTTCAGCAGCTTCGGCATGACCTGCTTGGCGAAACGCGTCGCTTACCTCCCCCACCGCAAGTTGCAGGGACCGGACGGAGCCGTCGCCAACCAAGGTCTGCCAGTCACGCGTCTCGCCTTCCTTCGCGTTAAGTTCCCGTGTGACGACAGACGTCGCCGCCTGGCCCTCGCCCGACGATAGACCGAGCCTGTTGCTGCGGATGAGGCGTACCGCCGAGCGCACCACGCTGTCACCCATGACCAGCACAGTCACCGTGGCGCCGCTGACGATATCGACCTGCGGCGGCCGGTCTGTGCCTGCCGTGACGCGGCCGAGATCTCGTCCGATCAGCGTATTGAGCGAAGCGACAACTTCTTCTTCAGGAATTCCGATGAGCACGATGGGCTCGTGGTGCTCGACCAGCTTCAGACCATGCACCACGCCGGACATATCGATGCCGATCAGGATGTGGATCGGCTTCCCCGAATAGCCGACAGCGCTCGTCACGTCCGAATTCAGGTAGACGTATCCAGCAAGCTCGTCACCGCGATAGACGGACACGAGCGGTGGGTCGCCTTCAATCGCGCCAAACCTGTCGGCGCCCTCAAAGAATTCGCCCGGCTGCGCCATCGGCAAGAACTGCTCAAGACGCCCAGCTGCGCTCGCCGTCATACCTGCCGCGAGCAGGATTATCGCCGCCATCAGCAGATGAACCGCCACCCGTATCAGAGTTGACAGCACATCCGGCAACAGGTGTCCTCCGCGGCTACTGCGCATTCTTTGCTCGCCCGCCTTTGTCGCAGCCCTTGTCTCTCACCTCTCCACCACCAATCCCCGTTCATGAACCTAACTCCAACCTCGAGGGTTTCAAGCCGGGCTTCTTTGTTGCAGGACAAACTCCCGCGCGAATGATATGGGTGATCAAAGGGAACTTAAGAGGAGATTGCGGTGTCACTGCTAAGATCCGAGCCCTTCGCTGCAGTCGAAACGATGGATGAACTGCTGGCTATCGCTTTCCAGATGGAGCAGGAGGCGATCAGCAATTATTCGGATCTCGCCGACCGGATGCGCCGTGAGGGCCGCCCGGATATGGTTCCGGTCTTCGAACAGCTGGCCGGCGAGGAAGCACAGCATCTCGACAATGTCGTCCAGTGGTCTGAACGTACCAGTGGATCGAAACCTGACCTAGCGAAACTGAAATGGGAACCAGCGGATACCTTCGATGACGAGGGCGCAAACGCCATCGCGCCTGAATTGCTAAGCGCATACCGTGCCTTTTCGATGGCCGTACGCAACGAAGAAAGGGCGTTCCTGTTCTGGACCTATGTCGCCGCGCAGACGGACCAGGAGAGGCTGCGTATCGCGGCAGAGCAGATGGCACGTGAAGAACTTGGGCACCTTTCGACACTGCGCCGGGAGCGACGACGGGCGTTCCACGCGCAGCGTGCGGAGGCGCAGCAAGCAGCGAAATTCGAACTGCCGGAACTCGAACTCAAATTTCATGACCTGCTTCAGGCCTTAGCCGCCCGACAGCGGGGGAGCGGCGCGCAGAAGCTCGAAATCGCCGCGCAGAATGCACGCGAACGGTCGGCCACAGGCAGCGTGTTGCCGTTCGGCCCTTCGCCACTACTGAAAGATGGCGTCGCACCCTCCGTGATCGGCCGCGTCGTGCCTCTATGTGAACTGATACTTGACTGCTATCTGGATTTCGGAGAGCGCCTGCCGATGGAAGAAGAACGGACCAGAGCGCAATCGTTCGCCGGTCAGGTCGTCGAGTGTCGCTCTCTGATCGGCGCCGTCCTCCGATAGATTCCCCTCCCTATCCCATTCGGGGACCATGTTTTGCGAGCTGAAGCCGCATCGCCATTGGCGGTGGCTATTGTCTCGCCTATTCCCGGTCAGCTTTTGGCACCTATCCAGCTTGCGGATGGCGCCTGCTTTCGCAGTCCTTGATTGTTCTTGCGCAAAGACGAGGTCGACATCGGGTGGCAATCTGTTCAACGCGGCCTCTGAGGGGCGCACAGGGAAAGGACAATTCCATGGCGCAACCTACAACACCTGTCGTTGAGAACTCGAACGGGACGCTGGCCGTCATCGCCGGAATCATGCGCGGATACTTCCAGGCTTGGAAACTTGAGCGGGAAATCGACGCACTCGGATCGAGCGAGGCTGCGCGCGTGCTTGGAGAGGCCGGACTCGACCGCGCGGACTTTTTGGCCAGACCTACCCGTCGCACACCAATGGATGATCTCCTTCTTGAAACCGGAATGGAGGCTTGCGGCATAGACCGGGAACACCTGCGCGCCCGGGAACCGGGTTGGTTGCGCGACATGGAGCGCACCTGCATGAGATGTCCGGTGCGGAGCCGTTGCAGGAGAGCAACCGTACGAGGAGAGTTCCTCCAGACCCATCACGAATTCTGTCCCAACAGCCGCGACTTGGCCTTCGCACGCGAATTCCAGTTGTCTCGCTGACGCGCCGCAAGCAGCGATCTACTTGGAACACCTTTACGCTGCGGGATCTGATCTAACCACGTGCGGACAAGACCGGTATCCGGCTGGCAGGCGACACGAACATGGAGCGTTGTGATAATGGTGCAGTCTTCCATTGCAGATCCACGGCTGCTGGACCTCGCGACCACAACCGTTCCTCGATACACCTCATATCCGACAGCGCCGCAATTCACCGCCGATGTTGGACCCGAGACATACAGCAGGTGGCTGGAACTCGAAGCCGTGCGCGGCGGTCCGGTGTCCCTTTACCTGCACGTCCCGTTCTGCAGGTCGATTTGCAATTACTGCGGCTGCACCACGAAGGCAGCGCTTCGCGATGATCCCGTCCGCGCATATGCCCGTGTCCTGAAGGATGAGATTCGAATCATAGGCGCGCGCATGGGGCGTATCGAGGTATCCCACCTGCACTGGGGCGGCGGCACACCCAATATCCTGCCGGCGGACTGCCTGGAAGGACTCGTTGACCTGCTTTCAGAGACCTTCAGCTTCCGGTCGGACATGGAGCATGCGATCGAGCTGGACCCGAGGCATCTCACGTGGGACGGCATGCGCCGTCTCGCGCGGCTTGGCGTAAACCGCGCGAGCCTCGGCGTCCAGACGCTTGACGCCACCGTTCAGGAAGCGATCGGAAGGATACAGAGCTGGGCGGTGGTGGAAGATGCGGCTCTGGCAATCAGGGAGGCAGGGATCGTCGATGTCAACTTCGACCTGATGTTCGGCCTTCCCTTCCAGAACGAAGCTTCGATCGCGAGCACCGTCGAACAGACGGTCCGCCTCGCTCCTTCCCGCTATGCGGTGTTCGGTTACGCCCATGTACCATGGATGAAGGCGCACCAGCGGCTGATCAGGGACGAGACGCTTCCCGACGCCGGGACACGGATCGCGCAGGCAAGGCTTGCGCGGCGACTTCTTGAAGCGTCGGGCTATCATGGTGTGGGCATCGACCACTTCGCCCGCGCGAACGATCCGCTCGTGGCGGCGATGAAAAATGGAAGCCTGCGGAGAAACTTCCAAGGCTACACCACGGACACTGCCACTCGCTTGATCGGAATTGGCGCATCCTCCATCAGCCGGACGCCCTCAGGCTACGCGCAGAATCTTCCCGACAACCTCGGCTGGCAACGGCGCATCGCGGCTGGCGAGCTTCCCGTGGCGCGCGGCAAGACGATGAACCTGGAGGACAGGATGAGGGCCGACGCCATCGAGGCTATCCTCTGTTTCTTCGAAGTCGATCTGGGCGAGATCGCCGAGCGCCACGGGGCCGGGGTCGACCTCTTCGGGCCGGACGTCGTCAGGCTCGCGGCGCAGATGGGCTCCACGCGGGTCCGGATTGACGGATGGAAGGTCTCGATAGAAAGAGACGCACACGAAACTGCCCGATTGGTGGCGAGCCACTTCGACGGCTACCTCCATGCAGGGGGCCGCTATTCGGTCGCCATCTGAGGAGACGATGCAACCTTTCTGGACCGGGTTAGGCTACATCTCATTGGCGGTTGGCGCGGCGGGAGCCATGTTGCCGCTCCTGCCCGCGACGCCCTTCCTCATCCTCGCCCTCTATGGATTCTCGCGCGGTTCACCGAGGGTCGAGTCCTGGCTGCTGGCTCATCCGCGTTGGGGACCTCTCCTACGGGACTGGCGGCATGAGCGCGCGATATCGCGTGGGGCCAAGAAGACGTCCCTCGCTTTGATTCTCGGAACACCTCTGGTGACGTGGCTTTTGGGGGCAGGGCCGTTCGTACTCGCTGCTCAGTCAGTCGTCCTGATTTGCGTAGGCCTTTTCATCGCTACCAGGCCTGTTCCATCGAAAGGCCGGATCGAAGCAGATGAATGACCGCGGCCGGCTCGCATCCTGACCGGGATGGAACCCGTCGGCGTCGGTAAGGCAGGCCCCGCCACTTAAGCGCGCGTCGATGACACGAGATAATCAGCGTCCGGGGCGTCTAGCGGAGCGAGGCATCGGCAGATCGCCGTAATCGACGCTATGCCGGAAAATGATCCCGCCGGCTTCATCGACAACAAGGCTGAAGCGACGGTTCCCGAAGAAGAACGTCAAACGGTAGCGGCCTTCATCTTCTCCAGTACCCCGCTCGCAGAGGCTGGTGACGCGTCCCTGCTGCATCAACTTCTGGATGGCGTCCGATTCCAGCTTCAGTCCTTCGGCGATGACGCACGCGTCGATCAGGACTTCCTCATCTCGAAATTCGATCCTGGCCACGGAACCGGCTTCCTTCCAGACTACCATTCAAGGTGCTTCGTTTGGCGATGCAGAAATACATCGAACTGGCGCGCAAGCCGTGTATCCGAACGCCGCAGCCTGACGTAGGCGAGACCCGCGAGCCTGCATGCTATTTCGACATTTCCGACCTTGGCCAGCTCGGAAAGACTATCCAGCAGGATCGAGGCAAGGTCGACGGCCGGCGCAGCGTCGTCCTGCGGGGCATTTTTATCCGCCATGCGTATCATTCACCATCCACTGCCTCCCGCGATGCCGAGATGCTGCTTTGCCCCGTCTGTCATCATCTCAGGCGTCCAGGGTGGCTCGTAAGTCAGCGACACATCGACGAACTCGACTCCCTCTACGGTCCAGGCAGCGTCTCGCGAACCCTCCTTAAGATAGTTCGTTGCCGGGCATCCCTTGGTCGTGGTCGTCATCACGATATTGGCGATGCCGCCATCCTGGATGCCGACGAAATAGATAAGCCCGAGATCGACGATGTTGTAGCCAAGCTCGGGGTCAATCACGAGCCGAAGCGCGTCCCGCACCTGGTCGACGAGCTCGTCGTTAGCCTCGACGGTCATGCAGCCTCTCTCCCGGCACCGACTCGGATCAGGATCCTATAGGTCGCGCCGTCCGGCGCGAGAGCGCCCTGCCATTTGTGGCCACGCTTGGCGAGTTCAGGAAATAGGAACACCGGCTCCCGGCATAGTAATGCCAACAGAACTTCACCATCCTGCATCTCCTCGATCGCGGCCAGGATGCGCACCATCGGCTCAGGCGGATCGAGATCGCGATTGTCGAGCGAACGCGACGGTTCGGGCCAGGCGTTCTCCGCAGGAGCGCCAGTGTCGCCGACTTCAGCCGCGTCGACTGCGCCGTCCGGCGTGAAACGAACCTCCCAATCACCACCATCCAGCTCCGTCATCTCGTGCGAAAAGCCCTTGGAACCCAGTACGTGAAGCAACGGGACCGGTTTGAAGGGTGCGATCAGACGAAGTCCTTCCCTTTCCTGCAGACTCGCCACGGCCGCCATGATGAGGCCAAACGGCTCTTCCCCCGCGCGCAACGCGGGCCGTACATCGAGGTCCACAAAATTCGATACCATCAATCTTCTCCTTGGCTTGCGGGCGTTACGTGGCGGACATGAGCAGGCGCGGTCGCCCGCTCTCCGGCAGCGATGTGAGCATGAGCACATGGTCGAGTCGGCGCGTATGCATGAATTGGATGCAGAGGCCGACGGTCGCGATCGTCATTGCGCCGGCGCATAGGCGGAACACTGTTGCCTGGTCGATCAGCAGGGCCACGGTACCGCTCCAGACGGCGACAAAATAGATCATAAACCAGGGAAGCGCACGACGTTCCATGACCAAGTCCTGGACGCGCGGCGTTGGCATCTTGCCCAGGACCGGCCCGTAGCATTCGAGCCAGGTCATGAAAGCCACAATCTTGTATAGCATTGCCAGTCCCAGACCGCTCAGCCAGCCGAAGGCGGTGAGGAACGCGACCGCGCCGGCGAGGCGCGGCAGCACACCGAATACGGTCGCTGCGAGCGCAAGCGCTGCGGCCAGACCGAGCGAGATAAGCGCAAGGCCTGCCATGCGGCTGTTGAGTTCGATGACGCGCCGCTTGCGCGCTCGATAGAGGTGAGCCATGTCCTTCCAAT
>JAEWFU010000184.1 GCA_023388675.1 Pseudomonadota bacterium
ACCCCGGACTATCTGTGCGGATGGTTTTTCCGGGGGATTCGCGCAGGGCATGAGCAAGATCGACACAGGCGAAGCATGGTTCGGCGCGCCCGTTGCAGCGCTTCAAGCGCTAGACCCCGACAATGCCGCCGCCGAGCTGCGTGATCTCGCCGAGACTGCGGACGAACATGGCCTGAAGCGGCTGAAGAAGCTGGCGACGGCGCAGAGTCCGCTGGCGTCATTTCTCGGTGCCGTTTTCGACCTTTCGCCCTTCATGCGCGACTCTGCGCGCCGCCTGCCGCAGGCGTTGGATGCGTTGTTCGATCAGCCGCTCGAAAAACACCTGGACGCGCTCATCGAACGCATCGGCGGTCTTGGCAGCACCGCAGACCAGACCGAAGCCGCACTGATGGCCGAGTTGCGTGTCCTGAAGGGAGAGGCGCATTTCCTGATCGCGCTGGCCGACCTTGCTGGTGTCGCCGATGCCCAAATGACCGTCCAGCGGCTGAGCCGGCTGGCGGACGGATGCGTCTCGGCTGCTGTCGATTTCCTGCTGTGCGATGCGCACCGCGCCGGCAAGATCGCGCTGCCGGACGCCGCCAATCCCGGCGTTGGCTCCGGTTGGATCGTGCTCGGCATGGGCAAGCTCGGCGCCCATGAACTCAACTTCTCGTCGGATATCGACCTGATCGTGTTCTTCGAGCCGGAAGCGGCTGCCATCGCCGATCCACTCGACGCAACGGATCTTTTCTCCCGCCTGACGCGCCGGCTCGTGCGCATCATGCAGGATCGCACCGAGCACGGTTACGTCTTCCGCACCGATCTCCGCCTGCGTCCCGATCCGGGCTCGACACCGCTGGCGATACCCGTCGGGGCCGCACTTCACTATTACGAAAGCCGCGGTCAGAACTGGGAGCGCGCCGCGATGATCAAGGCGCGTCCGGTGGCGGGAGACCTGAAGGCCGGCGCCGCCTTCCTCAAGGAACTGACCCCTTACGTATGGCGCAAATATATGGACTTTGCGGCCATCGCGGACGTCCATTCCATCAAGCGCCAGATCCACGCTCACAAGGGTCATGGCGAGGTAGCGGTACGGGGCCACAACGTGAAGCTCGGGCGCGGCGGCATTCGCGAGATCGAGTTTTTCGTGCAGACCCAGCAGCTCATCGCCGGCGGCCGCTTCCACGAGCTGCGTGGCCGCGAAACGGTCGCCATGCTTGGCGAGTTGGCGACGCGCGGCTGGATCACGCCGGAGGTGCGTGATGCCATGGCCGTCCAATACTGGTTCTTGCGCGATGTCGAGCACGCGATCCAGATGGTGGCCGACGAGCAGACCCATAACCTGCCGGAAGACGACGAGGGGCTGGAGCGCATCGCGCATATGCTCGGCTTCGAAGACGCCGAGGCCTTTTCGGCAAAGTTCCGGGCCTCGCTGCATCTCGTCGAGAAGCATTATGCGGCGTTGTTCGAGACAGCGCCCGAACTGTCCCGCGGCGTCGGCAATCTGGTCTTCACCGGCGATGTCGACGACCCCGGGACGTTGGAAACGCTTCACGAACTCGGGTTTTCCCGGCCTAGCGACATCTGCCGGGTTATTCGCACTTGGCATTTCGGCCGTTATCGCGCCACGCAATCGGCGGAAGCTCGCGAACGGTTGACCGAGCTGACGCCGGCACTGCTTGAGACCTTCGGGCGCACGAGGCGCGCCGATGAGGCTTTGCTGCGCTTCGACGAATTTCTCTCCGGCCTGCCTGCCGGCATCCAGCTTTTTTCGCTGCTGCAGTCCAACCCCGCGCTGCTCGACCTGATCGCCACGATCATGGGCGCGGCCCCAAGGCTCGCCGCCATCATCACGCGCAGGCCGCATGTGTTCGACGGACTGCTAGACCCGGGCTTGATGTCGGAACTGCCCAACAAAGCCTATCTGGCGAGCCGGCTCGAAGCTTTCCTGCAAGGTGCCGACCTGCATGAGGAAAAACTCGACAGGCTGCGCATCTTCGCCGCCGAGCAGAAATTCCTGATCGGCGTGCGCCTGCTGACCGGCGCCATCGACGCTGTGCGGGCCGGCAAGGCGTTTTCCGACCTTGCCGATCTCACCATCGGCGCGGCGCTGGAGGCGGTGAAGGAGGAATTTGCCATCCGGCACGGTCAAGTGCCAGGCGGGCAGGTGGTGATCCTCGGCATGGGCAAGCTGGGCAGCCGTGAATTGACGGCAGGCTCCGACGTCGACCTGATCCTTCTCTACGATCACGATCCGAAAGCCGAAGAGTCGGACGGCGAGAAAGGCATGGCGCCTTCGCATTATTATGCGCGGCTGACGCAACGGCTCATCGCCGCGGTTTCCGCGCCAACGGCGGAAGGCGTGCTTTATGAACTCGACCTGCGCCTGCGTCCCTCCGGCAACAAGGGGCCGGTCGCCACCCATATCGAGGCCTTTCGCAAGTATCAGCGCGAGGAGGCGTGGACCTGGGAGCACATGGCTTTGACGCGCGCGCGGCCTGTGGCCGGCGATGCGGCCTTCTGCGACGC
>JAEWFU010000400.1 GCA_023388675.1 Pseudomonadota bacterium
TCGACGATGCGGCTCGCATCGGCGTTCTGCAACTCGCCCTTGGAGGTATATTTCGCCGGCTGCGACAGGTCGATGCGGTACGTCACGCCGTCGATCACATCGAAATTGTAGGACGGGAAATCCGGATTGATCAGCGGCTGGTCCGCCCCGCCCGGCTCGATCTGGTTGAAGATGCCGGCCGACATCTCCAGCCACTCCTTCACCTGCGCGCCGGTGATCACCACAGCCTGCACGGTGTTTGGGTAGAGATAGAGGTCGGCCACGTTGCGGATCGCCACGTCGCCGGGCGGCACGTCGGTGTAATAATCCGGTCCGCCGCGCCCGCCCGCCTTGAAGGGAGCGGCCGCCGAAAGCACCGGCAGCTCGGCATGTTCCGTGTCCTTCAGCATATCGGTGATGTACCAGATCTGCGCCTGGCTCACGATCTGCACGGACGGGTCGTCGGCGACCAGCGCGAAATAGGAGTGCAGGTGCGCATCCGTCTTGCCGACCGGCGCACGCACGTAAGCCAGCGTCGCCTCGTGGTCGGCGCGCACCGCGTCCTCCACCGCCGCCACGCTTTCGACCAGCGGCTCCGTCTTGCCGTCGACGCGCTCCGAGATCGGCCGCGCCTCGCTGGTCGAGCTAACCACCCGCCAACTATTGCCGTCGCGCTCCAGAAGAAGGTCGAGCAGGCCCAGATGCGAACCCCAGAAGCCGCCCATCACGCCCGGCTTGCCGCCGATCGTGCCGGCCGCATTGTCGAGACCCTCCACGCCTTCGAATTGCGGTCCGGGGAATGCCAGATGGCTGTGCCCGGTCACCAGCGCGTCGATCCCCTCGATGCCGGCGAGCTGGATCGAGGCATTCTCCAGGTTCTCCTCGTAGCCGACAGGCCCCATGCCCGAATGCGACAGCGCGATGACGATGTCTGCGCCCTCCTCCTTCATCTGCGGCACCCAGGCTTCCGCCGCCTTGACGATGTCGCGGGTCGCCGCCTTGCCGACGAGGTGGCGCGAATCCCAGTTCATGATCTGCGGCGGCACGAAGCCGATCAGCCCGACCTTGACGGGGTGCGATTGCCCCGCACCGTCCGTCACCGTCTTGTCGAGAATCACGTAGGGCTTCAGGAAAAGCTCGTCCTCGCGCGCGTTGCCGGCAAGCTGGCCCTTGGTCACGTTGGCGCAGACCACCGGGAAATTGGCGCCCGCGATCGTGTTCATCATGAAGTCGAGCCCGTAGTTGAACTCGTGGTTGCCAAGCGTCGAGGCGTCGTAGCCGAGCACGTTCATGCCGGCGATGATCGGATGGATGTCGCCCGCCTTCATGCCCCGCTCGTAGGCGATGTAGTCGCCCATCGGGTTGCCCTGCAGGAAGTCGCCATTGTCGACCAGCATCGCGTTGGTTGCCTCGGCGCGGATCGCCTCGATGATCGAGGCCGTGCGCGCAAGGCCCATCGTGTCGTTGGGCCGGTCGCCGTAATAGTCGTAGGGGAAGACGTGGACGTGCAGGTCCGTCGTTTCCATGATCCGCAGATGCGCCTGGTTGGCCTGCGCCCGCGCCGAGAACGGGTGCAGCATCACGACCGCGCCCGCGGCTGCGGAACCGGCCATGAAAGTGCGGCGGGAAATGGCAGAGGTCGTCGCGAACATTGTCGTTCTCCGTCTGGATGTTTGCTCTTGGCCATGGAGGGGCGCAACGAGTGTCGCGCCGTCAGAACAATGAGTCCAGCAGCTTCGCGTGACGCGCCGATGAAATTTTGCCGGCTTATCGAACGGCCGGAAAGGTGTCTCATCCCATATCCGGTTTCATGCCGACATGGGTGCGGTCGATCACCTCGCGCAGCGCAAAAGACGAGTTGATCTTGGTGACGTGCGGCATCGCCGTCAGCCATTCCTTGTGGATACGCTCGTAATCCTCGAGATCGCGCGCCGCGATCCGCAGGATGTAGTCGTATTCGCCCGACATCAGGTGGCACGACAGCACGTTCGGGCAGCGTTTCACCGCAGCCTCGAAATCGGCCAGCGTCTTTTCGAACTGTCCAGACAGCGAGATATGCACGATCGCCGTCATCCGGTGACCAAGTGCGGCGTTGGAAAGGCGCGCATGATAGCCCCGGATGACGCCCTCCTTCTCCAGATTGTCGAGCCGGCGCGAACAGGCGGACTGGGACAGCCCCACCGTCTCGGCCAGGGCCGCATTGGAGATTCGGCCATCCTTCTGCAAAGCTTCAAGAATGGCGATATCGATCCTGTCACGGGTCATATGCCGGATTTCCTCCCGCAATAATTCTCTTTTACGCAAGAATATACGAAACCAACGGTCGCGAACACTCCTATTCGCAAACACGTTTCCCGGCTGCCGTGGTACGAATTCTCCTCAGGGAACATAAACACTCAAATGCGAGGAACAGCGCCATGCGCGTCGGCTGCCCGAAGGAAATCAAGAACCACGAATATCGCGTCGGCCTGACCCCCGGTTCGGTCCGCGAATATGTCGCCCATGGCCACGACGTGCTGGTCGAGACCGGCGCGGGCGCCGGCATCGGCGCCGACGACGCCGCCTACATGGCCGCGGGCGCGAAGATCGCCAGGACCGCCGAAGACGTGTTCGCCAAGTCGGACATGATCGTGAAGGTCAAGGAGCCGCAGCCCTCGGAATGGGTGCAGCTTCGCGAGGGCCAGATCCTCTACACCTACCTCCACCTCGCTCCCGACCCGGCGCAGACCAGCGGTCTGGTCGAATCCGGCGTCACGGCAATCGCCTACGAGACCGTCACCGACGATCGCGGCGGCCTGCCGCTGCTCGCGCCGATGTCCGAGGTCGCCGGGCGGCTGGCGATCCAGGCGGGCGCAACCGCGTTGCAGAAGGCCAATGGCGGCCGCGGCGTGCTCCTCGGCGGTGTGCCGGGCGTGCTGCCGGGCAAGGTCACAGTCATCGGCGGCGGCGTGGTCGGGCTGAACGCGGCGAAGATGGCCGCCGGCCTCGGCGCCGACGTCACCATCATCGACCGCTCGATCCCGCGCCTGCGCCAGCTCGACGACATCTTCAACGGCCGCGTGCACACGCGCTACTCCACCGTCGAGGCGCTAGAGGAAGAGTGCTTCTCCGCCGACGTGATCGTCGGCGCGGTGTTGATCCCGGGCGCGGCGGCCCCCAAGCTCGTCTCGCGCGAAATGCTGTCGGGTATGAGACAAGGCGCGGTGCTGGTCGATGTGGCGATCGATCAGGGCGGCTGCTTCGAGACCTCCCATGCGACCACCCATGCAGACCCGACCTACGAGGTGGACGGCGTGATCCATTATTGCGTCGCCAACATGCCGGGCGCCGTGCCGGTCACCTCGGCCCACGCGCTCAACAACGCGACGCTGCACTACGGCCTTCAGCTCGCCGATCGCGGCCTGAAAGCGATCGTCGACGATCCGCACCTGCGCAACGGCCTCAACGTGCATAAGGGCCGCATCACCAACCAGGCCGTCGCCGAAGCGCTTGGCTACGAAATGGCCGAACCGCGCGCCGTGATCGCGGCCTGAACCATGTCTCCCGAAAGCGGGAACCGGTTTCGGGATAAAGACATGCCTTGAAGACAACCGGGGTTTCCGCGCAAATCCTCCCGCGCGGAGACGATGGCCCGCCGGTCTGCACCACCGGCGGGCTTTTTTTTTCAAACCCGCTCTATCCTGAGCTGATAGCAGTTGTTGCGGGCCGATCGCATGTGGACATATGCGACATCCTCACGTTCGAATATCTCGTGCGCGCGGCCGCAGATCTTGTGGGTCGGCACCACACCGCCGGTCCCGTAGACGATCCGGTCGTCGGCACCATAGCCGCGCAATATGTAGTCCGGCGTTGCCCGGAACATCGGCGACAGCACGTCGCCTTCCGGCGCGCGCCCGCATTTATCGGCATGCAGAAAGATCGGCCCCGTCTCCGCGTAGGGCTGCAGGGCCGGAAACGGCCTGTAGGCGAGCGTCAGGTAGCCCTGGCCCGCAGCGACGTGTTGCAGGCAATGGCGGCAGGGAATGCCGGAACCGTCCGAGATCCTGCGCTCGGGCGGGTTTCCGTAAGCGTCGGGCGCGCCGCGCTGATAGGCGCGGGCCTGTTCTGTGGGCATGGCGACAAAGCGGATCAGGGCCATTTTCGGGTCTCCGGCAGGGTTCGTGTCTGCCGCACCATCGAAAGATTGCATCGGCGTCGCCACCCGAAACATGAAGAAACCCGCCGGCGGGGAACCGGCGGGTCTGAAACCGTGCGCGAGGGGAACACGCACGGCGGGGGAAAGGTGCGTCAGCGCAGGAACGAGCCGACGTTGCGCAGGGTCACGCGCCGGTTCTGCCACTCCTCGTAAGGCGTCTGCACCAAAAGATATTCCTCGCCGTAGCCCACCGTTTCCAGGGCGCTGGAACGGATACCGAACTCGCGCACCAGCACGCGCTTCAGGGACTCTGCACGACGCTCCGACAGGATCTGGTTGGAATAGGCCGAGCCGACAGCGTCCGTATGGCCCTCGATGAGGACGCGGCTGCGCGGACGCCGGTCGAGCATGCGGTTCAACGCGTCGGCGATCTGCTCGACCTTGCGATACTGCGAATAGGGAATCTCGGCCGAACCGAACGCGAAGTTGATCGACTGGATGTCGATCGAGGGTGCAGCGCGGCGCAGATCGGGCCGGCGCTTGAACTCCTGCACCGTCACGCGCCGCTGCGGGTCGACCCTCACACGCGGCTCGGCTTCGAGCTGGCGCAGGATCCGCTCGGCCGAGGGCATCTCGGGAGCGGAAACCGATTGCGCGGACGCAACGGCGGGAAAAACGATGGCGGCCGCCATGGCGGCGATGAACGTGCGACGGAACATGGTCGTCTCCTTCGATTGCGCTGGGCGGCGCGTTGTTGATGCACCGACATTCGCAAAGCCGCACTGAAACGAAGCTGAACGGGTTGTTGTCCGCCGTTCATAATCCTTAAGCGCCGCCGCGGCGGCATGCTGTCAGCAGACCGCGTCTCGCACGTGCCTTCAACGACCGTCCGTCATCCAACCGTGTCCTGATGGCCCCGCGAGCTGGCTGCCCGCTGAGCCGCCACACAGTCAGCTCCACGGTTCCACCGTCTCCTCCGACCAGGCATAGGGCGAGAACCCTATCCGCTGGTAGAGTTGCAGCGCGCGTGGGCTATCGAGCGTATTGGTATGGATGACGAGCCGTTCGGGCTGGTGCGCCCAGGCGGCGAAGACGGCCTCCGACAGGAAGAACTTGGCAAGCCCCCTGCCCTGGAAATCCGGCGTGATGCCGAAATAAAGCACTTCCGTCTCGCCCGGCAGCCGCGCCAGATCGAGCTCGAAGAAACCGGCGGGCGAGCCCTCGACATAAAGCACCTGGATTTCGGTATGCTCGGCGTGAACGACGGCTGAAAGTTCGGCATCGCTCAGATCGCGGCGCAGCAGCCAGTGATGCGCCCTGCCGACCTGTTCGTAGAGGTAGCGGTAGAATGCGAGTGGCATATCCTTGGTGCGCAGGACTGCGAGCCGGGGGCCAAGCGGCATTTGCACGCGATGGGCGGGCGGCGCTGTCATTTCGAGATGGGTGATGCGGGCCGTCAGAGGCGCCGAAGGCGAAGCCATCTCAGTCCTTTCCGGTGACGACGGGCGTATCGTCGCGACCGCCCCATTCCGTCCACGATCCGTCGTAGAGCCGGTTGCCCTCATGGCCGACCGAGGCCAGTGCGAGTGAGATCACGGCTGCGGTCACGCCAGACCCGCACGACGTGACGACTGGTTTGGAAAGATCGAGACCGGCGCCCTCCAGAACCGCCTTCAATTCATCGACCGGCAGCAGCTTGCCGTCCTTCGAAAGCGAAGGAGCCGGCACGTTCCTTGCGCCCGGCATATGACCGGAGCGCATCCCGGGTCGTGGCTCAGGATCCGTACCGGCAAAACGTCCCGGCGGTCGCGCATCGGCGATCTGCATCGAGCCGTCTTCGACGATAGACCGCATGTCGTCCAGCGAAGCGACGCGCGCGGCATCGAAATCCACCTCGAAAAATCCGGGCGCGATCTTCGTCGGCTCGGACGTCACGGGCCTCCCATCGGCTTTCCAACGGTCGAAACCTCCGTCGAGCACGAACACCTGCTTCGCGCCCATGATGCGGAACATCCACCAAACACGCGGCGCCGAAAACATGCCCGGCCCGTCATAGACGACGATCGTATCCTTCTCGTCGATGCCCATGGAGCTGGCGAACTGCGCGAAAAGGCCTCGATGCGGCAGCGTATGCGGCAGGTCGCTCTGCGGCTCCACGACCTTGTCCTGATCGAAGAAGATCGCGCCCGGAATGTGCGCCGCCTCGTATTCCGCGCGCCCGTCCCGCCCCTGCGCCGGCAGATACCAGGACGCGTCCACGATGGAGAGGCCGGGCTGTCCGATCCGCTCCTGCAGCCAGTCGGCCGAGACCACGAAGGCACTCGTATCGCTCATCATCGTCTCCGTCAGCTTGCCGGCAGTGGACCGAAGCGGAGCCGGAACCGCCGGTTCTCGCGCCCCTTCTTCTCGATCTTGCCGATATGGATTTCGCCTACTTCCGCCGTCGAGGCGACGTGGGTGCCGCCGCAAGGCTGGCTGTCGACCGCCCCGCCCTCGCCGATGCCGACCAGCCGGATGCGGCCGGTGCCGGCCGGCGGTCGCACGTTCTTGGATTTGACCAGCGATGGATTGGCCGCAAGTTCGTCGTCGGTAATCCAGCTCGTGAACACCGGATGATCGGCCTGCACCAGCTCCATCAACCGAGCGGTCACGTCTTCCTTGGTCACGCCTGCATCGGGCAGATCGAAGTCGACGCG
Source organism: Pseudomonadota bacterium (assembly GCA_023388675.1). Taxonomy (GTDB): domain Bacteria; phylum Pseudomonadota; class Alphaproteobacteria; order Rhizobiales; family Rhizobiaceae; genus Aerobium. The sequence continues at coordinate 6,811 of JAEWFU010000400.1, forward strand.
GCTGTCGTCCTCGCTCACTGCGGCGCCGGTGATCGGAAACGGGCAGACGACGGTCAGAAGATGGCAGGCCGTATGCATCCGCATCAGCTTCAACCGCCGTTCCCAGTCGATTGCACCCGTCACAGCCTCTCCGGGCTCCGGCAAGGTCGCACCGGTCGCCGGCACATGGATGATCTCGTCCTTGGTTTCGCCGGTGATCGTCGCGGCAATCGCGATCGTCGAGCCGTCAGCGCGGCGCAGCAGGCCCGTATCGCCCGGCTGCCCGCCCGATGTCGCGTAGAATACGGTCTGGTCGAGCAGGATGCCGCCCCTGTCGTTGACGCCCACGACACGGGCTTCCAGGGTTTTGAGATAGGAATCTTCGCGGAAAAGAGCCTGCGTGACGCTCGCCATCACAGCAGCTCCGAAAACGCCGCGTTGCGTCCGGAAAACCCTGTCGGGCGGATTGCGCAGTTCATGTGTCCTCGCTCGGCTGTATCCGGATCAGATCGAACCGGATTCGCGGCGACAGAGAACACCACGCATCGCAAGACTGCAACCGCCCCGATAACGCGGCGGTTGCGGTCGCGGCCTGAAAAATCAGGCCGCGTCTTCGTAGGGCACCGAAATCTGCGGCGTCGTTTCCATCCAGCCCGGCACCGGAAGCTTCTTTTCATGCAGGAACTGCGGGTTGAACAGCTTCGACTGATAGCGCATGCCGTAATCGCAGAGCATGGTGACGATGGTGTGCCCCGGCCCCATATCGCGGGCGAGCCGTATCGCACCGGCGATATTGATGCCGGTCGAACCGCCCAGGCAAAGCCCCTCCTCCTGCACAAGATCGAAAACGATGGGCAGCGCCTCCTCGTCCGGAATCTGGTAGGAAAAATCCGGCTCGAACCCTTCCAGATTGGCGGTGATGCGCCCCTGCCCGATGCCCTCGGTGATGGAGGAACCTTCCGATTTGAGTTCGCCCGTCGTGTAGTAGCTGTAGAGCGCGGCGCCCAGCGGGTCGGCCAGCGCGACCTTCACCGCGTTGCTGTTCTGGCGCAGCCCCGCCGCCACGCCGGCAAGCGTGCCGCCGGTGCCGACAGCCGACACGAAGCCGTCCACCTTGCCGTCGGTCTGCCGCCAGATTTCCTGTGCGGTGGTCTCGATATGCCCGTCGCGATTGGCCACGTTGTCGAATTGATTGGCCCAGATCGCGCCGTTCGGCTCGGTCTTCGCCAGTTGTTCGGCAAGCCGCCCGGAGACCTTGATGTAATTATTCGCGTTCTTGTAGGGCACCGCCGGCACTTCGATCAGTTCCGCTCCGAGCAGGCGCAGGGCGTCCTTCTTTTCCTGGCTCTGCGTCTCGGGGATGACGATCACGGTGCGGTAGCCGAGTGCCTTCGCCACCACCGTCAGGCCGATGCCGGTGTTGCCGGCCGTGCCTTCCACGATGACGCCGCCCGGCCGCAACAGGCCCTTGCGCTCCGCATCCCGGATGATGAACAGCCCCGCGCGGTCCTTGATCGACTGACCCGGGTTGAGGAATTCGGCCTTGCCGAGAATCTCGCAACCGGTTTCTTCCGAGGCACGCTTGAGCCGGATCAGCGGCGTATTGCCGATGATGTCGATCACCGAATTGGTCATGAGACATTCCTTATGGTCATGTTTTGGCGCAAGCGTAGAAATGTGGGCGGATGCTTTCAAGGTTGGATTTTGCGTCAAAGCCGCCTATTTCGGCATCCTGATACCCAATGTCGCTTGGTGGACTTTCCAACAGCCGCCGGCGTCGTTACGACATCCTGCCGCGAAACCAGCTTCGGACTTCTTCATGACGCTGTACAGAGCCGACCCAAAGGACGGCGTCGCCTGGATAACAGGCGCCAGCACCGGCCTAGGCAGGCAGCTTGCGCTCGATCTCGCCCGCGAAGGGTTCGTGGTCGCGGCGATGGCGCGCGACGAGGAGCGCCTGCTGACGCTCGTCCAGGAGGCCGCCGGCGCACGAGGCCGTATCGTACCCTATTTCTGCGACGTCACCGACGAGAAGGGCATGGAACGCACGGTCGCGGCGATCGAGAGGGAACTCGGGCCGATCGTGCTCGCCGTGCTGAATGCCGGTATCTATTCGGCCACCCACGGCGAGCGGCTGGAAACCTACAATTTCACGACCACCTATGGCGTGAACCTGCTGGGCGTCATCTACGGGCTTGTGCCCGTCGCCGATCTCATGCGGGACCGCTGCCGCGGCCAGATTGCCATTATCGGCTCGGTAACATCCTATTTCGGCCTGCCGGCGGCAGGCGCCTACGGCAGCTCCAAGGCAGCGCTGAACAGCCTCGCCCAGTCGCTCCGCTACGATTTCGACAAGCTCAACATCCGCCTTCAGATCGTCAATCCCGGTTTTATCGACACGCCGCTCACGGCGAAGAACCGTTTCACCATGCCCGGTCTGCTCACGGTCGAGGATGCGTCCCGGCGGCTTCTGCGCGGCTTGCGCAAGGGCGGCTTCGAAATCGCCTTCCCGCGCCGCATGGTCTGGCCGACCCGGCTCATGCGCTGCTTGCCCGAGACACTGCGCTATCGCATCATGCGTCGCATAACGGGTTGGGACGGCAGGCGTTTCGGCACCAGATCGAAGCGTTGAGACGGGAGCGGAGGCGATGGCGCGAATGGTTTTCCTTACCGTCGCCGTCGTGCTGGTCGCGCTGATCCTGCTGTTTCTGGCGGGCCCGCGCGTCGCCACCGATACGACGGTCACCTTCGACGAATCCGGCGTCGGGAACGATCCCGTCGCCTGGCTCGCGGCCGGCGAGGCAGACGTTCCGAATCTGCGTGCCGGCCTGGCAAAGGAAATCGTCTGGGCCGATCCCGCGACGAAGGCCCGCACGCCGCTGGCAATCGTCTACGTCCACGGCTTTTCCGCCTCCAAGGGTGAACTGCGGCCTGTGCCCGATCGCGTCGCGGCCGAGCTTGGAGCCAACATCTTCTACACGCGCCTCGCAGGCCACGGCCAGGACGGCGCTGCGATGGCCGAAGCGTCGGTCAACGACTGGATCAACGACTATGCCGAGGCGATCGCCATCGGGCGCGCGATCGGCGAAAGGATCGTGGTGATCTCGACGTCCACTGGCGGGGCTCTCGCCACCTGGGGCGCGACTCAGCCTGATCTGTCGCGCGACGTGGCGGGTTTCGTCTTCGTTTCGCCCAACTACGGCGTGCAGGCCGCAGGCGCATGGCTGCTGACAATGCCCTGGGGCAGGCAGATCGCCGAGATGGTGATTGGCCCCGAACGCGGCTTCGAGCCGATCAACGAGCTCCATGCCCGGTTCTGGA
>JAEWFU010000403.1 GCA_023388675.1 Pseudomonadota bacterium
CGTCCTTGCGCAGCGCCGAGATCGTCTCGCGCGCGATGACCTTGCCGCCGATCGCGGCCTGGATCGGGATCTTGAACATGTGCTGCGGGATCAGCTCCTTGAGCTTCTCGCACATGGCGCGGCCGCGCTTCTCCGCCGCCGTGCGGTGCACCAGCATCGACAGCGCGTCGACCGGCTCCTCGTTGACGAGGATGCTCATCTTCACGAGGTCGCCCTCGCGGTAGTCGGTCAGATGGTAGTCGAACGAGGCGTAGCCCTTCGAGATCGACTTCAGCCGGTCGTAGAAGTCGAACACCACTTCGTTGAGCGGCAGATCGTACACCAGCATGGCGCGCTTGCCGACATAGGACAGGTCGGCCTGGATGCCGCGCCGGTCCTGGCAGAGCTTGAGGATGCCGCCGAGATAGTCGTCAGGGGTAAGGATCGTGGCGCGGATCCACGGCTCCTCGATGGCGAGGATCTGCATCACGTCGGGCATGTCGGCCGGGTTGTGCAACTCCTTCACCGAGCCGTCGCGCAGCTGCATGCGGTAGACGACCGACGGCGCGGTGGCGATCAGGTCGAGGTCGAACTCGCGCTCCAGCCGCTCCTGGATGATCTCGAGATGCAGCAGGCCGAGGAAGCCGCAGCGGAAGCCGAAGCCGAGCGCGGCCGAGGTTTCCATCTCGAACGAGAACGAGGCGTCGTTGAGGCGCAGCTTGCCCATGGCGGCGCGCAGATCCTCGAAATCGGCGGCGTCGACCGGGAACAGGCCGCAGAAGACGACGGGCTGCGCCGGCTTGAAGCCGGGCAGGGGGGCGGCCGTGGGGCGCTTGTCCTCGGTGATGGTGTCGCCGACGCGGGTGTCGGCCACCTCCTTGATGGAAGCGGTGATGAAGCCGATCTCGCCGGGGCCGAGTTCGTCGACCATGACCATCTTGGGCGTGATGACGCCGACGCGGTCGATGCCGTATTTCGCGCCGGTGCCCATCATGCGCACCTGCTGGCCCTTCTTCAGCGTGCCGTCGATGACGCGCACCAGAACGATGACGCCGAGATAGGCGTCGTACCAGCTGTCGACCAGCATCGCCTTCAGCGGCGCGTCGCGGTCGCCGCCCTTCGGCGCGGGCAGCTTGTGGACGATCGCCTCCAGCACCTCGGCGATGCCGATGCCGGTCTTGGCCGAGATCATGAGCGCTTCGGAGGCGTCGAGGCCGATCACCTCCTCCACCTGCTCCTTGATGCGGTCTGGCTCGGCGGCGGGCAGGTCGATCTTGTTGAGGACGACGACGATCTCGTGGTCGGCGTCGATGGCCTGGTAGACGTTGGCGAGCGTCTGCGCCTCCACGCCCTGGGAGGCGTCGACGACGAGCAGCGAGCCTTCGCAGGCGCGCAGGGAGCGCGAGACCTCGTAGGCGAAATCGACATGGCCGGGCGTGTCGATGAGGTTGAGCACGTAATGCTCGCCGTTCCGCGCGTCGTATTCGAGGCGGACGGTGTTGGCCTTGATGGTGATGCCGCGCTCGCGCTCGATGTCCATGGCGTCGAGCACCTGGTCCTTCATCTCGCGGTCTTCGAGCGACCCGGTCGCCTGGATGAGCCGGTCGGCGAGCGTGGACTTGCCATGGTCGATATGCGCGACAATGGAGAAGTTGCGGATGTGGGAGAGCGGCGTCTTGGTCATGGCGCGCCTTTAGCAGGCGAAGGCCGGGACGGGAAGGGATTTCGGCGGGGACGGGCGCGGTGGGTCGGGCCTGGATTCACCGCGCTGCATGCAATGGTTGCATATCGCAAATACACAACCTAAGATAATTCCATCCAATCTATGCAACCGGCGTCGCGACGGCGCCGGCGGGCCTTGCCTGCCGGCAGCGACCGCGTGCGCGCCGGCCTTGGGAGGGGGCGGATGGATATCGAGGCGTTCATCGCCCGCTGGACGTCGCGCGAGGGCGGCGCGGAGCGGGCAAACTACCAGATGTTCCTGAGCGAGTTCTGCGACGCGATCGGCGTGCCGCGCCCGGACCCGGCAGGCGCGGAGCGTGCGCACAACGACTATGTGTTCGAGCGCGCCGTGCGCAGGCGGGCGAGCGACGAGATCGCCTCGTCGCGGCGCATCGATCTCTACAAGAAGGGCTGCTTCATCCTCGAAGCCAAGCAGTCGCGCCTGCCGGGCGGCAAGAACGCGCTGCCGGGGCAGATGTCGCTGCTTGCCGAGGACGAGGCGCTGGGCCGCCGCTCGATTGTGCGCGGCTGGGACGTGATGATGCAGAACGCGCGGCGGCAGGCGGAGGACTACGTCTTCCTGCTCGACGCGGACCATCCCGCGCCGCCCTTCATCATCACCTGCGATGTCGGCCACGCCTTCGAAATCTTCGCCGATTTCACCGGCACCGGCCGCGCCTACGGGCAGTTTCCCGACCGCAAGGGCTTCCGCATCTACATGGAGGATTTGCGTAGGGAGGAGGTCCGCGACATGCTGGCGCGCATATGGACCGATCCGACAAGCCTGGACCCGGCGCGGGAATCTGCGCGGGTGACGCGCGAGATCGCCGGCCGGCTGGCGCAGGTAAGCCGTTCGCTGGAGAAGGATTACGATCCCGAGGAAGCGGCGCTGTTCCTGATGCGCTGCATCTTCTGCATGTTCGCCGAGGACGTCGATCTGCTGCCGAGAGGTGGTTTCACACGGCTGCTCGAAGAATGCCTGGAGCGCCCGTCGGCGCTGGTGCCGCTGCTCGAGGAGCTATGGAGGAAGATGGATAGCGCGGAGCGCGGAGACCGCTTCTTTTCCTATCTCTGCGTCGAGTTGCGGCACTTCAACGGCAACCTCTACCGCGACGCCCGCGCCCTGCCGCTGCGCCGCGAGGAGATCGGCGAACTGGTGGCGGCAGCCCGGCACCGCTGGATCGATGTCGACCCGGCGATCTTCGGCGCGCTGCTCGAACAGGCGCTCGACCCGAAGGAGCGGCGCAGGCTCGGCGCCCACTACACGCCGCGCGCCTACGTCCAGCGGCTGGTGGACGTGGCGGTTATGGAGCCGCTGCGCGCGGACTGGAGGAAGGCGCTGAAGCAGGCTGAGGACGCGAAGGACCGCGGCGACGAGCGCGGCGCGACGGCTGTCGTGCGAGGCTTTCACCGCACGCTGTGCGAAACGCGCGTCCTCGATCCCGCCTGCGGCACAGGCAACTTCCTCTATGTGGCCCTCGAACTGATGAAGAAGCTCGAAGGCGAGGTGCTGGAAACACTGGCGCGGCTCGGTGCACCGGAATCGCTGGGCCTCGAACGCGAGACCGTCGATCCGCACCAGTTCCTCGGGCTGGAGCTCAATCCGCGCGCGGCAGCCATCGCCGAGCTGGTCGTGTGGATCGGCTATCTGCAGCAGCACTACCGCACGCGCGATGGGCATCCGTCCGAGCCGATCCTGAAAGCCTTCAGGAACATCAATTTCGGCCGGCGAGAAGATTACGATGCAGTGCTGACATGGGACGGCTATCCGGTGCCGACGGTCGTCGAACAGTATGGCAAGCGCGTCGAGACCTACCCGAACGCACGCCGGCCCGACTGGCCGGAGGCCGAGTTCATCGTCGGCAACCCGCCTTTCATGGGCGGCAAGGACCTGCGCTCGCGGCTCGGCGGGGGCTATGCCGAGACGCTGTGGCGGGTCCACAAGCCCATGAACGAAAGCGCCGACTTCGTCATGTACTGGTGGGACCGCGCGGCGGAAATGCTGACGCGCAAAGGCACGAAGCTGCGGCGCTTCGGAATGGTGACGACCAACTCGATCAGCCAGGTGTTCCAGCGCCGCGTGATGGAACGCCACCTCGGCGCGAAGCATCCGGCGAGCCTCGTCTTCGCCGTTCCCGACCATCCATGGACCAAGGCGACGAAGGACAGCGCTGCGGTGCGGATCGCGATGACCGTGGCGGAGGCGGGCAAGAAGGAGGGGGTGCTGTGGGAGGTCGTGCGAGAGGAGCGGCTGGATACGGACGAGCCGGAACTCGACTTTGAGAACAGCGGCGGAACGATCAACGCGGACCTGACGGTCGGACTGGACCTGACGCGCGCAGCGACCCTCATGGCTTCGGAGGGGCTTTGCTCGCGAGGCGTACAGTTGATGGGTTCGGGATTCATGGTGTCGAAAACGGAGGCAATGCATCTGGGGCTAGGCCGCCGCGACGGCCTCGAATCACGTGTGCGATCTTATCGGAACGGGAGGGATCTGACGGATCGATCCCGGGCGAAGCTTGTTATCGATCTGTTCGGTTTGACGGCCGAGCATGTGAGGCGGGCCTTTCCAGAGGTGTACCAGCATCTCACCGAGAAGGTGCGATACGATCTCGGACCGGATGGAAAACCCCGAACCGACAAAACCGGCCGCAAGCTTGGGCGCGAATGGAACAACCGGAAATCCTACCGCGAGAAGTGGTGGATATTCGGAGAGCCGCGTGGGGACTTGCGGCCAGCCCTTGAAGGGTTGACCCGTTACATAGCCACTGTCGAGACAGCCAAACACCGCGTTTTCCAGTTTCTCGACGTTTCAATTCTGCCCGACAACATGATTGTTGTGATCGCAGATGCTGACGCTGCTACGATTGC
>JAEWFU010000489.1 GCA_023388675.1 Pseudomonadota bacterium
GCCCTGCGCATGCTGCTGGTTGGGCACCGCGAAGGCATGCTCCCATTTCGGCAGCTTCTTCAGCTCATCGGCGCGGTTGGTCATCATCACGTCGCCGCCGAAGAAATTGGGGTCGGGAACGAAGATCGTGCCCTCCTCGCCATAAAGCTCGATCGGTGCGTGGCCGTGCTTCCACACGTCCCAGCTTGCATTGAAGGTCACCGTGGCCCCGTTCTCGAACTCCATCAGCGCATGGATCGTCGTCGGCGTCGTCACCTTGATCTTTTCGCCGTAGCGCGGCTTGGAGGTGATCGTACGCTCGCTCGCAGGCGTTGCCGCGAGCGCGGCCACGCGCTTCACTGGGCCGATGAGCTGGACCAGATTGGTGATGTAGTAGGGGCCGATGTCGAGGATCGGCCCGCCGCCCGGCTGGAAGAAGAAGTCGGGGTTGGGATGCCAGTGCTCCATGCCATGGCTCATGACGTAGCACGTGCCGCTGGTGACACGCCCGACCTTGCCGTCGTCGATCAGGCTGCGCACGCGCTGATGCGCGCCGCCTAGGAACGTGTCCGGAGCGGAGCCTACGCGCAGGCCTTTCCTGTCGGCTCGCTTCTTCAGGTCCTGCCCTTCCCGCACCGACAGAACGAAAGGTTTTTCGGAATAGACATGCTTGCCGGCGTCGAGAATCGCCTTCGACACATCGTAATGTGCGGCCGGGATGGTCAGGTTGACCACGATGTCGATATCGTTGCTGGCCAAGAGGTCGGCAACGCTGGACGCCCGCACACCGAATTCCTTGGCGCGGGCCTGCGCGACCTTCATGTCGAGGTCCGCGCCCGCGCGCATCTCTATGCCCTTGAAGAGCGGCGCAAGCATGAAATAGGCGGCAGAGATGTTGCCGCAGCCGATCACGCCGACTCCGAGTTTCTTCGCCATCCAAGTCTCTCCTAGAAGTTCTTTGCTGCCTCGATCGACCGGCGCGCAAAGCGTTCGACATCGCTCGGGTTGTCGTGTTCCATGACGAAAACGCGCGCCGGCGTCTTGTCGCGCAGTGCCTTGATGATCGCCGGCCAGTCCATCGTGCCGTGGCCGACATCGGCCCAGCCATCCTCCTCCTGCGCCTCGCCAGCGGGCGCGATGTCCTTCACATGGGCAGCGACGATGCGCGACGCGTATTCATCGATCCATTGCATCGGGTCGGCGCCGCCACGGACCACCCATGCCACATCCATCTCCCAGCCGATCTCGGGTGCGGCATCGAGGATCACGCGTTGCGGCACCGCGCCGTCCTGGCAGGGTACGAACTCGAAATCGTGGTTGTGCCATGCAAACCGCAGGCCGGCCTTGCGGCAATTCTCATGCACGGCGGCAAGCCGGGCGGCGAAGGCCCGCCAGCCGGCTTCATCGGACGGCCGCAACTCCTCGGCGATATGCGGGCAGATCAGGGTGCCGATGCCGAGCGTCTCGGCGATGCGGCGGGCGGCGGCGAAATCGCCCTCCAGCATGTCGAGGGAGAAGTGTCCCGTAGGCATGGTCAGGCCGTTGCGATCGAGCATGGCACGAAGGCCGGCCGGGTCGTCATAGAGACCGCCGAATCCTTCGACCTGCGCATAACCTGCCTTTGCGACCATGGCGAAGACGTCTTCCCATGGCTGGAATTTGCGGGCGGAGTAAAGTTGGAATGACCAGTTCATCGTGTTTGTCCGTCGGTTGGGAAAATCAAATGCGCTCGCCGGTGCCGGCGTCGAAGATGGAGGCGCGGCCGGGGTCGAAGCCGATGCGCACCACGTCACCCTTGGCGACCGCGCGCTCGGCATCGATCCGGAAGCTGAGGTTCTGGCCGCCGAACTTGCCCCAAACCAGCGAGTCGGAGCCCATCGGCTCGACGATCTCGACCGTAAGGTCGCTCTGGAAGGGCATCGCCTCCGCGCCATCCCCGAGCACCACGTGTTCCGGCCGCACGCCGAACACCGCCTTTCCTGCGCGCAGGCCGTCCGCGAACTCATAGCGGTCGAGCGGAACCTTCACGCCGTTTGCCTCGAATATCCCGCTGCCGCCGGCGACACACTCACCCTCGATGAAATTCATGCCCGGCGAGCCGATGAAGCCGGCAACGAAACGGTTGACCGGCCGCGAATAGATCGCCTGCGGCGTATCGAGCTGCTGGATGATCCCGCCGCGCATGACGGCGATGCGGTCGGCCAGTGTCATCGCCTCGATCTGGTCGTGCGTGACGTAGATCATCGTGTTTTCGAGCTTCTGGTGAAGCCGCTTGATCTCGACGCGCAGTTCCGAGCGCAGCTTGGCGTCGAGGTTCGACAGAGGCTCGTCGAACAGGAACACATCCACGTCGCGGACCAGCGCCCGCCCGATCGCGACGCGCTGCCGCTGGCCGCCGGACAGGGCCGACGGCTTGCGCTTGAGCAGCGGTTCGATCTGCAGGATCTCCGCCGCACGCGCGATGCGACGCTCGATCTCGTCCTTGGGCAGCCGCGCGTTCTTCAGCCCGAAGGAGAGGTTTCCCTCCACCGTCATCTGCGGGTAGAGCGCGTAGGACTGGAACACCATGCCGATGCCTCGGTCCTTGGGCTCGTCCCAGGTGACGTTGCGGTCGTTGATGAAGATCTGGCCGGCGGAGACGTCGAGCAGTCCGGCGACGCAGTTGAGCAGCGTGGACTTGCCGCAGCCCGAGGGTCCGAGCAGAACGAGGAATTCGCCTCTGCCGACCTCCAGGTCGAGACTTCTCAAGACC
>JAEWFU010000502.1 GCA_023388675.1 Pseudomonadota bacterium
AGGGAGGAAGAAGATGGCAGGTCTCTATTACGAGGAATTCGAGGTCGGGCAGGAATTCGCGCACGAGTTGACGCGTACCGTGACCGAGCACGACAACATCTCGTTCAGCCTGATGACGATGAACCCGCAGCCGCTTCATGTCGATGCGCATTTCTCCGCGCAGACCGAGTGGGGCAAGCCGCTCTTCAACAGCCTCTACACGCTCGGCATCATGATCGGCATGAGCGTGCAGGACACGACGCTCGGCACCACCGTCGGCAATCTCGGCATGTCCGACGTGCGCTTTCCAAAGCCCGTCTTCCACGGCGACACGCTGCGCAGCCACACCAAGATCGTCTCCAAGCGCGAGAGCAAGTCGCGCGGCGATGTCGGCATCGTCGAGTTCGAGCACACCTGCACCAACCAGAACGGCGAGGTCGTCGCCGTCTGCCGGCGCGCGGGGATGATGCGTAAGCGGGCGGCTGCGTGATGCGTTCGTTCCTGTTCGTACCGGGTGACAGCGCCCGCAAGTTCGAGAAGGCGCGCGGCGGCAATGCCGACGCGCTGATCATCGACCTCGAGGATTCCGTTTCCGCCGAAGCCAAGGAAACGGCGCGCGAGGCGACGCGTACGATGCTGGAAACGCCCCGGAACGCCCAGAAATGGTTTGTGCGCGTCAACGCGCTCGACACGGGGCTGACGCTGACCGATCTGGCGGCGGTGATGCCACTGCGTCCGGACGGCATCGTGCTGCCGAAATGCGCCAGTGCGGCGGATGTCGAAAAGCTGGCGTTCTATCTCGATGCCTTCGAGGCGGCATCCGGGCTCGAAGCCGGGTCGACGCGGATTATCGCGGTGGCCACTGAAACCGCCGAATCCATCTTCGGCCTGTCGAGCTACAAGAACGCCAGCCCGCGCCTGTGGGGCCTGATGTGGGGCGCGGAGGATCTCGCCGCTTCGCTCGGCGCGACCGAGAACGGCGCCGACGGCGTCTATTCCGAGCCGTTCCGGTTGGCGCGCAACATGTGCCTGATGGGTGCGGCGGCGGCAGGTCTTGCAGCCATCGACACGGTCTGCACCAATATCGGCGATCTCGCCTATGTCGAGGCCGAAGCCAATGCCGCCCGGCGCGACGGCTTCGCGGCGAAGGCGGTCATCCATCCAAACCACGTCGACCCGGTGAACCGCGCCTTCACGCCGCGACCGAAAGAAGTCGCCTGGGCGGAGCAGGTGATCGCTGCTTTCGCGGCCGATCCGCTGGCCGGGGTGGTCAAGATCGACGGAAAGATGATCGACAAGCCGCACGAGCGCGCGGCGCGCAAGATCATGGCGATGGTGAACCGGTCCGAAGTGGCCGGCGCCGTCTGAGGGAACCTGACCCCAAGGGAGGAGGAAGGAAGATGATGCAAAGTCAGCCGCCCGCAAACGGTGCCTCGGCGGCGCTCGCGCGCATTGAGAGTTTGCTCGCCGCGCTGTCCGGCCTGTCGCTGGGCGCGATCATGCTGATCGTTGTTGCCGACGTGGCCATGCGCTACGTGTTCGCAGCGCCGCTATCGTGGTCCTACAACCTGATCGGCCTGTATCTCATGGTCGCGGTGTTCTTCTTCGCCTTGTCGGATACGCTGCACAATCACGGCCATATCGCCATCGACATCTTCCAGCACCAGATCCCGCATCGCCCGCGGCATCTGGCACTGTCTTTCGGCTATCTGACGTCCTCCGTCGTGGTGGCATTGATCGGCTGGCAGGCGTGGCTGCGGCTCAAATCCGCCTATGTCAACGACGACCGCATCGCAGCGGTCATACCATGGCCGACCTGGGTCACCTATTTCATCGTGTTGACCGGATGCGTGGTTATGACGGCGCGCTGCATCTATCGCACTTTCGGTCATGCCGCATCCGGCATGACGGGGCGCGATCTCGTCGAGACGCCGCCGCCGCCGGAAACCGAACCGCAGGCAGGGGAGGGCGCGGAATGACGATTGCGCTCGTTCTCCTGGCGCTGGCGGCGATGCTTGTCATCGGCCTGCCGGTCGCGCTGGCCATGGCCGTGTCCGGCGCCATGGGCCTCTATATATTCGGCGGCCTGCCTGTTCTGTCGGGTATCCTGCGTACGTCACCGCTGTCGACCGCCAATTCCTACGAGATCATCACGATCCCGATGTTCATCCTGATGGCCGAGTTCGTCATCATTTCGGGCCTCGCCAATGATCTGTTCCGCTCGGCGACCATCTGGGTCGGCCGGCTCAAGGGCGGCGTGGCGATGGCCACCGCGCTTGCGGGCGCTGGCTTCGGAGCGATTTCCGGCTCGAGCACGGCGGCGGCGGCGACGCTCGCCTCGACGTCGATCCCGGCGATGATGAAGGAGGGTTACGAGCCCAAGCTGGCCGGCGGCGTGGTCGCCATCTCCGGCACGCTGGCGATGCTCATCCCGCCGTCGATCGCGCTGATCCTGTACGGAATCCTGGCCGACATCTCGATCTCGGCGCTGCTGATCGCGGGGGTCATTCCAGGCCTCATCGTCACCGTCGCCATCATTGCCACGATCGCCGTGCTCG
>JAEWFU010000514.1 GCA_023388675.1 Pseudomonadota bacterium
AGCCCGAACATCGTTGCCCCCACGATCACTGACACGCCGACCGGGCCCATCGCGCCGACCAGCGCCCGGTCGCCGAGATTGCCGGCGGCAATCAGCGGGATCATCGCCACCGCGGCGACGCCGATCATCAGCATCTGCGCGCGGATGCCGCGTCCGCGTCGCTCGACCACCATCCGGCGCCACCCGCCGGTGAAGCCGAAGGAGCCGTGATAGAGCGCGGCGCCCAGCAATCCGCCGACGAGAAAAAGTGCCGCCTGCCTCAGGTCGATCAGTTGCGTTATCGCCAGGAAGCCGACCAGCAGTGCGCCGCCGGCGACCAGGGTCGGCGCGCGATCGATGATGGGGGCGGGAGGGGAGGCCGGGCGGCCGATGGTCACGTCTGTCATTCACAGTCCGCCGTCACGCGGCGTTCCCAAACTGCAAGTGTCCGGAAAATTCCGGACACTTGTGCCGCCAAACAGGTGGCGGCTAAGGAGCGTTTTCGACCTAGCTGCCGGACTTGTTCTCGACCGGGCGGGTCGGGTCCGCCGTCCACTCGGCCATCGAGCCATCGTACATGCTGGTGTTCTTGTTGCCCAGCACCTCGGAGAGCCCGAACCAGGCGACCGACGCCCAGTGCCCGGTGTTGCAGAACGCGATGTTTTCTTCATCCGCCGCGAGGCCGACCGCTTCGCTCAGCGCCTTCACGGTCTCGGGACGCGCAAAGATCGCGTAGTCCGCGCTGTAAAGCTCGGAGTGCTGGATGTTCACCGACCCTGGGATCGTGCCGTTGGCGCGCACGACGGGGCTCTTCGACTTGCCCACGAACTGCTCGGCGGGACGTCCGTCGACCAGCTTCGTTCCGGCCTCCAGCGCGGCGACAACCTCCTCGGTCGTGGCCAGCAGATCTTCCTGCGGGTTCGCGTTGAAGGTCGCCGGTTCGGGGGTCACGGCCGCTGCCGAACGTGCCCCGCCGGCCGCGTCGTACTGCCGCCAGCCTCCATCGAGGATCGAGACATCGTCGTGGCCGAGATATTTGAATGTCCAGTAGACGCGGGTCGCGCCGCCGAATTCGGAAGAATCGGTGCCCCAGGGCACGATGACGACATGGTCGTCATTGTCGATGCCGAGATCGCCGATCAGCTTGGTGATCTGTTCCAGCGGCGGAAGCTGGCCGGGCACACCCTGTATCTCGGTGCGCCATCCGGCGCTCGCATAGGGCGCCACGACAACACCGTCGATATAGGGCGTTTCGCCCAGTTCGGTCTCGGCGACCTTGTCGCGAATGTCGAGTATGACGACATTTTCCTTGCCGGCGTTCGCCTTGACCCATTCGGCGTCGACCAGCGGGCTGGCATCGGCCGCCAGCGCCGGGGCAGTGAGAACTGAAAGCGTGAATGCCAATGAAGCGATGCGCATGTGATCGAACTCCGTATCATTCCCGAAATTGATCCGGGATACTGAGAGAGTTCTAGACCTCAGGGCAGGTTGAGTCAGCGCACGACTGCGCGAGCTGACCTCGTATTCGTGGAATGACATTCCTTATTGGGGCGGAATTGGGCAACGAGATTTCGCGTAAGCCTGAATTCGATCACCCGATCAAGTCTTTCATCGCATGCACCGCGGTCGCGTAGCCTTTCGGGCCGAGCCCGGCGATGACGGCCGTGGCGATCTTCGAAACCAGTGAATGCTGATAGATCTCCTCCCTCCGGTGGATGTTGGAGATGTGCAGCTCGATGATCGGCCGCGGAAACATCTTCAGCGCGTCCAGGATGGCGATGGAAGTGAAGGTGAAGGCCGCGGGGTTGATGATAATGCCTGCGGCCGGCCGGTCGATCGCCTCGTGAACCCAGTCGACAATCTCGTATTCGCGGTTCGACTGCCGGAACTCGACCAGGCCTTCCCCGGCCGCTCTGCGGCACATCGCCTCGACCTCGGCCAGCGTCGTGCTGCCGTAGATTGCCGGCTCGCGCGTGCCGAGGCGATTGAGGTTCGGTCCATTGAGAATGTAGATCGGTGCGGTCATCTTCCTAGCCCTGATATCCGAACAGACGCGGCAGCCACAGCACCGTGTCGGGAACGAAGGTGATGACGATCAGCGTCAGCACCATCGTGTAGAGAAAGGGCAGCACGTCGCGCACGATGTCGCGCAGCGGCACCTTGGCGATGCGGGTCATGATGAAGAGCAGCATCCCGTAGGGCGGTGTCACCAGCCCGAGCATGATATTGACCACGCAGACCACGCCGAAATGCACGAGGTCGATGCCGAGCGCGTTCGCGGTTGGTATGAACACCGGCAATATGACCAGGATGATGGTCGTTCCTTCCAGCACGCAGCCGAGCAACAGGAGGACGATGTTGACGAGGATCAGGAACTCGGTCGGCGACAGGTTCCAGTCCGTCAGCAGGATGCTGAGCGATTGCGGGATCTGCTCGACCGTCACCACATAGTTGAACACCAGCGCGCCGGCGATGAGCATGCCGATCGAAGCTGTGGTGCGGGCGCTGGCCAACACCGAATTATAGAAATCACGGAAACTCACGCTGCGATAGAGCACCACCGAGATGACCAGAGCATAGGCGGCCGCCACGGCAGCAGCCTCGGTCGGCGTGGTCACGCCGGAATAGATGCCGCCGAGCAGGACAACCGGCATTAGCAGCGCGGGGAGCGCCCGTATGGTGATGCCGGGGATCTTGCGCAACGGAGTTGGCGGCTCGACCGGGAAGTTGCGCGTGCGCGCATGGATGAAGACCAGCATCATCTGGAACAGAGCCATGATGAGCCCCGGCATCACCCCGGCGAGGAACAGATAGCCGATCGAGGCGTCCGAGACGAGCGCGTAGATGATCATCGGGATCGAGGGCGGGATGATCGGGCCGATGACCGCGGTCGCTGCCGTCAGCGCCGCCGCGTAGCTCGCCGGATACTTGCCGTCGGCCGTCATCATGTTCTGCATCATCTTCCCGGAGCCGGCCGCGTCGGCGATGGCCGAGCCCGACATGCCGGCGAAGATGATCGACTGCAGCACGTTGACCTGCGCCAGCCCACCCCGAAACCGGCCGACGAAGGCATTGCAGAACACCATCAGCCTTTTCGTCATCGAGCCGATGTTCATGAGCTCGGCGGCAAGGATGAAGAGAGGCACGGCGAGGATGATGTAGTTGGAATACATCCCGTTGAGGAACTGCTCGGCAGCCGTGCCCATGTCGAGGCCGGAAAGCAGCAGATAGAGGATCGATCCGGCGATCATCGCATGGCCGACGGGCAGGCCGAGAAGCGCGAGCGCCGTGATCGCGACGATCGTGAGGGAGAAGGGGCTGGCGAAGCTCATACGCCCGAGCCCGCCTTGGCCGGATCGAACTCGTCGGGCGCGGAGCCGCGCAGGACCTGCCACGACAGCCAGATATAGCGCGCGATGATGGCCACCACGAAGACGACATAGATCGAGAAGACCCAGTCGAACCGCAGATGCATGTAGGCGGTCTTCTGCACCTTCATGAAGGTGACGTAGTCGACGACGGCCGGCAGCGAGATGCCGTAGAGCACCACCAGCGCCGCCGCGAAGATCAGGAACATGGCGCCACGCACACGTGGCCCCGCCGAGGCGTAGATCAGGTCGAACCGCATCTCTTCCTGCTCGCGCAGCACGAAGGCCGCGCCCCACAGCACGATCCAGATCCAGAGCACGGCGCTGAGCTCGTTCGTCCAGCCCGTCGGCCAGTTCATCACATAGCGGAAGAAGACCTGGAGCAGGAAGGCGAAGAACATGACGGCCAGCATCGCCGCCAGCACGTTCTCCGCGCGGCGATAGAGCCACGCGCCGATCGTTCGCAGCCTCGGATTCATGCGTTCGCCCCTCCTCCGGGCCAACCGGTTCCCGTCTAGCGATGGGAGGCCGGGCGCGGGCGCGCCCGGCCGATCACATCAGAGCGCGTTGATCTTGTCGACCATGCCCTCCGGCCAGCTCTTGGCCAGTTCCGAGGCGAGATACTTCTCCTGGACGTGGGTGCGGAACGCGTCCTGGTCGGGCTCGTAGATTTTGAGACCGGCGGCCTCGAACTTCTCGACCAGCTCCTGCTCCTGCGCGAGGTGCCTTTCGGTCGAGAAGGCGATCGCGGCGTCGGCTGCGGCCTGGAACTTAGCCTGCTTGTCGGCGTCCATCTCGTCCCACACCTTCTTGGAGACCGTCAGCAGGTCGTAGCCGACGAGGTGCGAGGTCAGAACGATCTGGTCCATCACCTCGTAGAACTTCATATTCTCGACATTGGGCAACGGATTGTCCTGGCCGTCGATCGCGCCGGTCTGCAGGCCGGTATAGACCTCGGCATAGGCCATTGGCGTCGGGTTGGCTCCCAGCGCCTCGCCAAGGAACTGCCAGGCCTCGCCGCCCGGCATGCGCAGCTTGACGCCAGCCATGTCGGCGGGGGTCTTGATCTCCTTGTCGCCCTTGAGGCCGACCTGGCGCACGCCGAAATAGGTCGGGCCCAGGATGCGGATGCCGAGCTGGTCCTCGGCGAGCTTCTTCATCTCCTCGCCGGCTTCGCTGGCAAAGAAGGCCGTCAGGTGGGCGGCGTCGCGGAAAAGGTAGCCTGCCGTCATGATCGACCAGGCCGGGATCTGGTTGGAGACATCCTGCGGGGCGATGTTGCCCATCTCGAGATTGCCGCGCTGCAGCGCGACGAGCTCGGTGCCCTGCTTGAACAGGTTGCCACCGTAATAGCCCTCGAAGGTGACGTCGTCGGCGATCGCATCGGCGAACATCTTCATCATCTCGGCGCGGATGTCCTGCTCGGAGAACACAGCCGAGAAGCGGAGCTTCGGCTTGTCCTGCGCCGGCGCAACGACAGTGGAGCCGGCAAGCGCCAGGGCGGCGCCCGCCGCGAGCAGCGCTCGTCTCGTGAAATTGATCATGGCAGTCCTCCCTGGCCATTCGGTTGGCAACGGCCATCATGGCAGATGAGCCGTCGTGAAGGGATTCTTGCCACTAGACAGACGTGCGATCAATAGGTGTTATTAAAAATCTCCTATATTTCTGGTTCCATCATTCAAATTGATGTTCGGGTGAACTCCCTTGCGGGCCGCGAGGGAAGCTGCGATGTACGATCCAACCGGGAACAGCATCATGTCCGAACTGACGTCCGCATTGGATACCGCAGGCGAGGCCGCTTATCGCCAGATCCGCCACGACATCATCTTCGGCGGGCTCGCGCCCGGCGTCAGGCTCCGGCTGGAGCGGCTGCGGGAGACATATCGGGCGAGCGTCAGCACGCTTCGCGAAACCCTTAACCGGCTGGCGTCGGAACGGCTGGTGCTGGCGGAGGGCCAGCGCGGCTTCGCCGTCGCCTCGGTCTCGCAGCAGCATTTTCGCGACGTGGCCGCGATGCGCGAATTGCTGGAAAGCCATGCCCTGAAGGAATCCTTCCTGCGCGGCGACGTGGAGTGGGAAGGGCTGGTGCTTGCGGCTCACCACAAGCTGGCGCGCATGGAAACGCGCATGGCGGGCGGCGACCGGTCCGGCACCGAGGACTGGAAACGCTATGACCGCGAGTTCCACGGGGCGCTGATCTCCGCCTGTGGCTCGAACGAGCTGATGTCGGCACACAGGCAGATTTTCGACCACTATCTGCGCTACCAGATCATCGCGGTGATCTATCGTGGCGAGGAAGCGGCAACCGAGCACCGGCAGCTTCTCCACTGCGCACTGAAACGCGACCATGAGACCGCAATGGCAATCCTGGGACGGCACATCCGGGCCTGCGTCGAGCACACGGTCCAAAACGGCCTGCTTCCGGATTGAGCCTGCCGCGCCATTGCCGGCGTCATCATCCGACATTAAGACGATCGTATGAACCAGGAAACGCTTCAGCCCGCCAACGAGCCTGCTCCCACCATCGGAGAAAACGCCTATCGTCGGATACGATCCGACATCATCTTCGGTCGCCTGCCGCCCGGCCAGAAGCTCAAGCTGGAGCGGCTGCGCGACACCTATGGCGCCAGCATCAGCACACTGCGCGAAATCCTGAACCGGCTCTCCTCGGAGAGCCTCGTGGTGGCCGAAGGCCAGCGCGGCTTCGAGGTGGCCCCGGTCTCGGCCGAAAACCTGCGCGAAATCGCGGCTCTGCGCCTCCTGTTGGAAGGTCATGCGCTGGAACAGTCTTTCGCGGCCGGCGACATGGAATGGGAAGGGCGCGTGGTCGCCGCCCACCACAAGCTCGCCACGCTCGAGCGGCGCATGCG
>JAEWFU010000539.1 GCA_023388675.1 Pseudomonadota bacterium
CGATCCATCGGCGGCAGCCTCATCTCGAAGATCAGGCTCGCCAGCATCGCCGGGTCGAGCTCCAGCCTGAAGCAGAGATACGGCTCGTCCGGCGTCGCCTCGACCACCTGGCCGGCCATCGGTACCCCGACCGAGATCACCAGGCACTGCCCGGTCCCGTAGGTGAACATGTCCTCGCCCAGCAGTACCTGCTTGCGGCCCTGCGCCACGATGCACAGTGCGGGGTGCTGGACGCCGTGCACCGGCTCGGTCGCCTGCGACGCACGAAACAGCGACAGGCGCGACACCGACGTTGTGTGAAAACCATCCGTTGGCGCGAATCGGGCAATTTCTTTCGCCAGCTCGCCGATCGCGGCAAAAGAGTTCTCTTGCATTATGTGCCTTCTTTCTGATGAAGCGCGTGCATTTTTGTTGTCCTTTATGTATCAGCGACCATCGCGCGTGGATAGACGTTGTCACGGACATTCGGAGGATCGTGCAATCATCGCGGAGAGGTGTTCTACCGCCATAGCGGCTCGATGGGGCATGTTGCATCCATCGCAGCGTCAGAGGCTGCGTCGAGCCGGAAAGGAGATTCACGATGACAAGAAGACACGATACCCGCCGCCGCCTTCCGCGGTCGCTCGACACCGGACCCCGCGTCGTCGTCACCATGCCGCTGCTCGCCTCGCTGGCGCGGCTGTTCCGCTCCTCGAAGCCGTCAAGGTGGATGAATGGCTAGGCGCTGCAAGTCCGCGGCACCCGCGCTGCTCCTGTTTGCGGCGTCATTTCTTTCGATCGCCGCCATGACGGTGGGCGCGTTCGGCAAATCCGGAAACGAGACGGACATGACAACGCAAGAGACCACGCATCCCTATGTCGGCATGTGGGTGACGCAAGACGGCCGCATCCGCCACGAGCTTCTGCCGAACGGCCGCTACGACGAAGCCCGTGGCAATCGCGAGAGCGCCTATCAGGGGCAATACTGGATAAAGGGCAACCGCATCGAATATCTCGACGACACCGGCTTCCGTGCCGATGGCGAATTCCGCGACGGCGTTCTCTATCACGCCGGCATGGTGATGCGGCGCAGATAGGCCTCAGGCGGGCTCGCCCGCTCTCACGCGGCCGCCCCGGTCGCACCGCGCGACAGCGCGGCCCACCGCCCCGGCGTCATGCCGAACGCCTTCTTGAAATGACGGTTCATGTGGCTCTGGTCGACGAAGCCCGAGGCGATGGCGGCGTCGGCCAGGCTTTGCCCTTCGCCGATCAGGCGCTTCGTCCGGTCCAGCCGGCGCATCACCAGATAGCGGTGCGGGCTGGTGCCGAGCGCCCGACGGAACTGCCGCGCGAGCGTAAAGCGGTCGAGCCCGCTCACGCGCTCCAGCTCGGCCGAACCGATCCCCGCTTCGTGGTGTTCCGTCAGATAGGCGCAGCAGCGGGCGATCGCTTCGAGCGCGATGTTTCCCGTCTGCGCGCGCTCTATGCCCGCATGGCGCGCCAGCGTATCCACCAGCAGCACCATGCGGTCGTCGAGCGCGATGTCCTCGATCTCGTCGTCGAGGTCGGCAAGCATCGACATCACGATCCCGCGCAGATACGCGTCGGCGACCACGCCGCCGGGCACGAAGGGCAGTCCCACACCCCGCGCGCCCGCGTCCAGCAGGATCGCCGGATCGAGATAGAGCATGCGATAGCGCAGCCCTTGCGGCGTTCCCGCGCCGCCGTCGTGGATTTCGTCGGGGTGCAGCGCCACGACCTGACCCGGCAGACTGTGCCACGAAACGCCGCGATAGCGGAACGTCTGCACGCCCTCGATGGTGATGCCGATTGCATAGGTGTCGTGCCGGTGCGGCGCGTAGTCTTCGCCGGCGAAGCGCGCTTCGATCCGCTCGAGCCCCCGTACCGGCTGGCCGGAACGGATCCAGTCACGCGCGCCGTCGCCGCACAAACGTCCAAGACCGATCGCCTCGCCGTCGGGTAGGGGACGGGTCATGAGGTTTCACCCGTTCGAAAGGGCACAGGCATGTTCGACACCAAGATAGTGATCGTGGTCCGGGAGGACCTGGCGATGTGGCAGAAGCTCAACGTCACGGCCTTCCTGTCCACCGGCATCGCCTCGCAATCTCCCGAAATCATCGGCGAACCCTACCGCGACAAGGCGGGCAATGTCTTCAACGCGATGTCCATCCAGCCGATTGTCGTCGTGACCGCCGATCTCGCGACGATGGCCAAAATACACGGCCGCGCGCTCGAACGCGGCGTAAGAACCTCGGCCTATGTGGACGCGATGTTTGCGACCGGCCACGACGCAGCCAATCGCGCGGTCTTCGCCGAGACCGGCCCGGACGACGCCCGCGTCGCCGGCCTTGCCCTGCGCGCCGACAGGAAGCTGGTCGACAAGATCGTCAAGGGCGCGAAGCTGCACACGTAAGTACGTTTCCGGCTCCGATTGAAACGCCCCTCATCCCCCTGCTGGACCTTCCCCCCGTAAACGGCGAGAAGGAGGACTGCCGCAACGCCGACGCCCCCCTCTCCCAGCTTGCGGGGAGAGGGTAAGGGTGAGGGGCTGCCTCCATCGAAACCTGAACCGCTCCAGGCAGATCACCGGCTCAGCCATATTGCGGCAGGTCCTCGCCGCCTGCGTCCTCGACGACCATGTCGAACAGCCGGCCGACGATGTCGGGGTTCGCCTCGGCGATGTCCTCCATCTGCTCCGGATCGGCCCTGATGTCGTAGAGCTTGGCGTCCGTACCGTCGTTCTTGGAGATGAGGACATGGTTCCGGTCCGAAACCCAGACATGGTCGTTGAGGCCAGACGTGAAGTGCTCGCGCGGCTGGTCGGGTATGTTGCCGTCCAGCAGCGGCAGCAGGCTCGTGCCCTCCGTCTCCGTGCGCGGCTCTATCCCCGCGAAGGCCATGACGGTCGGCGCGATATCGTGGGTGGAGCCGAAATAGTCGCTCTCCGTTCCGGCTGCCATGCCGTTTGGATGGCGGATGAAATACGGCACGTCGGTCATTTCCGACCACAGTGCGAAGGACGGCTTGCCGACCGCTCCGTGCTCTCCGAGCGCCATGCCGTGGTCGCTGGTCAGCACGATCATGGTCGAGTCGAGCAGCCCCATCGCGTCGATCCGCTCCAGGAAGAAGCCGAGCCAGCGGTCGGTCATCGTCACCTCGCCGGCATAGAGCGCGCGCATCCGCTGCAGCTGCCGCTCGGTCAGGTAGTCGCTGCTGCCGTAGCTGGGGGTCACCGGTTCCGGGTCCTGGTATTCCGGGTCGTCATACAGGTCCACATAGCGGCGTGGCGCGTCCCAGGGCTCGTGCGGATCGAAGGAGTCGATGGTCAGGAAGAACGGCCGGTCGGCCGGGACGTTCTCCAGAAGGCGCGCGGCGGTGCGGAAAACGCGCGGCGCGAAATGGTCTTCCTCGCTCTCGCGGTCGATCGTATTGGCCAGATATTGCCGCAGCTCCTGCGCGAGCGCCATGTTGCCCATCTTGGTCGTCAGTTCCTCGCCCCCGGCGGAGCGGTACATGTACCGCTCCAGATCGTGCGGAGGCCGCACCCAGTAGGGTTGGTAGTCGTCGCCTTCCTGTCCCCTGATCCATTGGACCGAATTGAAACCGCGCACGAAGTTCATCGACGCCTTGAACTGGTGCGGCACGTCGGAGACCAGCATCGTCTCGTAGCCCGCGCCCTGCATCTGCTCGGCCAGTGTCGGCTGGTTGTCGGGTATATGCTGCCATCCCCAGACGCTCGTCTGGTTGCCGCTGCGCCGTTCCCAGTCGCGGAACGGGAAGGTCCGCATGCCGCTGTGAATTGACCGCCGCGCCGGGATGGTCGGCATTGCTTCGGGCACGGCGCGCGTCAGGCGCAGGCTCTGCGCGCCGAGCTGGTCCAGGCTGGGCGTCCTGATCCACTCATTGCCGTAGATGCCGACATGGTCGCGGCGCAGCGTGTCGAGGACGACGACGATGACGTTCGGCTTGTCGGGACGTGCCGCGGTGCGCGAGATGTTGACGCGGGGTTCCTGCGCAAAGGCACGACCGGCAAGACCGTAGGCCACGCCGGCGGCGCTCGTGCCGATAATGAGATTGCGACGGGAAAATGTGATAGTCATGGGTCTCTCCGTTGAGCCCCCACACCCTTCACATGCTGCCCGCAGACGGCATGGCCGTTGGCCACGCGCTCCACGTTCATATTGAGCGGTCTTCGAAATTGTAAAGGCGAGCCGTGCCGGTTTTCGATCGATCAGGCCGCTGGCCTGCCGCCGGTCAGCCCGTCCCATGCGGCCATCGCGCCGTCCGCGACCGCCAGCAGCGTCTCGCGGCTGGCGCCGTCGCGCGCCTGGATCGACATGCCCTGCTGCACGGTGACGTAGAACGAGGCCACACCGTCACAGTCCACGCTTGGAGGCAGTTCCCCCTCTGCCACCGCACGCCGCAACCGTCCGGCGAGGTCGGCGACGTTATCCGCGCGCATCTTGCGCAGCGACGCGCAGACGGCCTCGCTGCCGGTGTCGTCGGCGTGCAGCGCGCCCAGCACGATCAGGCAGCCGCGCGGCTTGTCCGGCTGGGTGAATGCCTGGGCCGTCGCGCGCAGGAAGCCGTCAAAGGCTTCGCGCGCGGTCGGCGCCTGCTCCACCGCAAGCCAGATCTCCGGCGACTCCGTGCGGCCATAAAGCGACACGGCCTCGTGAAACAGCGCTTCCTTGGAGCCGAAGGCCGCATAAAGGCTCGGCGGGTTGATGCCCATCGTTGAGGTCAGCTCCGAAAGCGACGCGCCGGCAAAGCCTTTTTGCCAGAAAAGCTCCATGGCGCGCGCCAGCGCTGCGTCGCGGTCGAACTTGCGCGGTCTGCCTCTCTCGGCCATGCCACGTTCCTTTTTTATCGACCGATACATAAATCGCTTGACGCACCACCGCAAGATCGGGAGATATATGTATCGATTGATATATAATGGAGATTCCAATGAGCAGTCTGGCAGGCAGGAAGGCATTCGTAACCGGCGGCAGCCGCGGCATAGGGGCCGCAATCGTACAGCGGCTCGCTGCCGAGGGGGCCGACATCGCCTTCACCTATGCGCGCTCCGGCGAGAAGGCGGCGGAGATCGTGCGCGCGGTCGAGGCGGAAGGACGCCGCGCGCTTGCGATACAGGCCGACAACCGCGACCCGGATGCGGTGCGCGCTGCCGTCGAGCAGGCTGCGGATACGTTCGGGCGGCTCGACATTCTGGTCAACAGCGCCGGCATCTACGAGGAAGCGCCCATCGCCGAACTCACGCTGGATGATTTCGACCGCACGCTCGACGTCAA
>JAEWFU010000540.1 GCA_023388675.1 Pseudomonadota bacterium
CCGAACGGGTCGACGATGCACTTGCGCGCCTGCCGGCTGCGGGCAGGAGGGTTGCGTGATGCAACACGCTCAAGGCGAGGCGCGGTTTGCCGCGGCGCTGGCCGATCCCGAGGTACCGCTGCCAAAAGGCTTGACGAGCGCGCACGGCGAGGCCGACAGGCTGCGCTTCGCGGTCTATCGCAACAATGTCCATGTCAGCCTGGTCGAGGCGCTGGGGCGGGCGTTTCCCGTCGTACATCGGATTGTCGGCGATGAATTCTTTCGTGCGATGGCGCGCGCTTATGTGGCCGAACACAAGCCGGATAGCGCCGTGCTGATCCGCTATGGCTCCAGCTTCGCCGATTTTGTCGCCGAGTTCCTGCCGGCGGATTCCCTTGCCTATCTCGCAGATGTTGCGCGGCTCGAATACGCCTGGAGCGAGGCCTATCACGCCGCCGACGCCGACCCGATCAGCCTGCAGGATCTGGCGAGCGTCGCCGCAGACCTACTTCCCGATACGCGACTGATCGCGCATCCGGCGACGCGGCTGCGTTCTTCCGGGCATGCCATCGGCTCGATCTGGTCCGCACATCAGCATGAACAAGTGACGCGGGTGCAAACGTCGCGGGCAGAGACGGTTCTGGTGACGCGGCCGCAGGCGGAGGTGAAGGCATCCGTCCTGCCCGCGGGCGATGCGCCGTTCATCGCCGCGCTGCTTGCCGGCGACACGATCGGCGAGGCGGCCGGGAAAGCCGGTGCCGAGGGACACGGCTTCGATCCGGGGAAGGCGCTGGCGGGCCTGATCTCGCTGGGCGCGATTTCGGGACTGCAGATCATCACGCAGGAGACATTTCGATGAATACGATCGTTGAGCGCGGCACGGGGGTGCTGCACCGACTGGACGCGCTGGTGGCGTCGATCCCGCCTTCGCTGGCGCTATTGGCCCTGCGCATCGCGCTGGCGGTGCCCTTCTTCCGGTCGGGTCTCACCAAATGGGACGGCTTTCTGAGCCTGTCGCCGTCGGCACATTACCTCTTCGCCAACGAGTTCAAGTTGCATCTGTTCGGACAGGTCTACGGCTTTCCGTTTCCGGCCCTGGCGGCATGGGGGTCTTCGCTCGGCGAGATCGTCCTGCCCGTGCTGCTGGCGGCGGGTCTTTTCACACGCCTTGCCGCGTTCGGCCTGCTGCTGATGACGGCCGTGATCCAGCTCACCATTCCTGACGGCTGGGCGAATTTCCACCTGCCATGGGCGGCGATGGCACTGACCCTCGTGGTTTACGGCGGCGGGCGTATTTCAGCCGACGCTTTGCTGCCCGCTGGCCGGTAAGCCAGCTATCCAATGCGCACGGCCGGTGGCGGGGCGGTCGAACCACGGATGGCGAGTTCGGCAAGTAGCGTTTCGCGCCAGACCTCGTGTCCGTGATCGAGAATGGCCTTTACCGCGCGGCGGCCGATCTCGGCGATCGGTTGCTGGATGGTGGTCAGGGGAGGGGTCGAGCGCTCGCACTCGGGAACGCCGTCGAAACCGATGACAGAGACGTCGCCCGGCACGGAGAGCCCGCGAGCGCGCAGCCAGTCCAGAGCGATGAACGCGATGCGGTCGGATTGAGCGAGCAGGGCGGTCGGCGGCGTCGGCGAGGAAAACAGTTCCTCAAGTGCCGGATGAACGGTCGCCTCGTCGGCCAGCGTCTCGAAGATCGGGATCGAGGACGTGTCGACGCCCCAGCCGGCGAGCTCGTCGAAATAGCCTTTCACGCGGTCGCCGGAGGCGGAGAAGGTCGATCCGGCAATGCGTTCGGCGGTTGCGCGACCGAACCCGCCTTCCTCGAACTCCATCGCTAGAACCGCGAAATCGCGATGGCCGAGTTCCGCCATGTGCCGGGCGGCGATCCGTGCGCCCCGGACGTTATCCACGGCCGCCACCGAAATGGTTTCGTCGCGATGGCCGAAGGCAAGTGCGACGAAAGGCAATTGCCGTTCGCGCGACAGGTCGATGAGGCGCTCCGCCCCCTCCAGGCAGAACAGGATGAATCCGTCCACTAGGGCGTTGCGAACGTTCCAGATCAGTTCGTCCTCATTTGCGGCCGAGACCAGCGAGATGCCGGTGCCGCTCGCATCGCAGGCTTCCGTAATGCCGGTCATGAGAACGCGGGCGAAAGGATCGGTGAAGAAATAGCCGAGCGGCTCGACGGTGGCGACGCCAATGGCGTTGACCTTGCCTGCGCTGAGCAACCGTCCTTTCGGGTCGGGGCCGCTGTAGCCGATCGATGCGGCAGCCGCGAGGACGCGTTCGCGCACCTCCTTGCTGACGATCTCCGGCCTGTTGAAGACGTTGGATGCCGTTCCCTTGGAAACGCCCGCCGCGTTTGCGACGTCGACCAGTCTGGGGCTTTTGTCGAGTATCAGCTTTCCCATCAGGGCAATCGTTTCACTCAGCCGGCCTCAGGTCCTTGATTTCCGGAGCGCCTTGAACCGGTTCAAAATAATGCTTGACGAGATGAATGCAAGGCGTATCTTTGAACCGGTTCAAGGCCATCGGCCCACCTGGGTGTTGAACCGGTTCAATATAGGGTGCTCATGCTGGGAGTGTAGAGATGTCGGTGATCGAGCTTCGGGCCCATGTGCCAGCTCGCGCTGTGCGGTACGATTTCCTCGCGACACTGCGGGCAGGCTGGCGCGCCATGCTCGCCCACCGCGAGGAACGGCGGACGATCGTAAAATTGTCGCGGCTTCCCGTGCATGTCATTCGCGACATGGGTTTCGATCCCGAGAGCGTCTACGAGGCGCTCGACGGCTCTTGGGACGAGGTCGATCCGGCCAATCCCTATCGAGATCACCTTCCCAGAACCGGGCGCGTATGACC
>JAEWFU010000541.1 GCA_023388675.1 Pseudomonadota bacterium
GCTGCGAGCGATACGCCGCGGATGACCTCGGTGGCACCGAAGGATTTGTGGAGATTGCTGAGCGCCAGTTCCGCCATGCCGGAATTCCCTATTTGACCGCGCCTTCGGTGAGGCCGCTGACGAAGCCACGCCCGATGAGCGCGAAGATCGCCACGACCGGGACGATCGCAACGGTCGCGCCGGCGAGCAGCAGGCCCCAGTCGATCTGATATTGCCCGATGATGCCGGAGAAGCCGACCGGCAGCGTCCGCCTGGCGTCGGAGAGGATCAGCACGGAGGCAAAGACATATTCGGTCCATGCCGTGACGAAGGCGTAGATGCCGACGGACGCGATGCCCGGCGCGATCAGCGGGATCATGATGCGCCGCAGGATCGTCAGCGTCGGCGCGCCGTCCATCACCGCCGCCTCCTCGATCTCCTTCGGCACGCCGGCGAGGAACGAGCGCAGCATCCAGATCGAAAACGGCAGCGCGAAGGCGACGTTGACGATGACGAGCGCCGGCAGCCGGTCGACCAGCCCGACCTTGGCGAACAGGCCGAATAGCGGGATCAGCACCACGATGGAGGGGAAGGCGTAGGCGAGCAGGATCGTGCGATAGAGGATGCCGCGCGCCGGAAAGACGAGGCGGAAGAAGGCGTAGGCCGCGGGTATCGCCAAAAGCAGCGTCAGCACTGTCGAGGAGGTTGCCACGATCAGGCTGTTCACGAGATAGACCGGATAGTCCGACGCCTCGAACAGTTTCCGGTAGTGCTGCAGCGTGAAGCTTTGCGGGATCATCGTCGGGCTGCGCGCGATGATCTCCTGCGGAATCTTGAACGATCCCGACACCACCCACCAGAACGGCAGGCCCACCAGCACGACGAAGAAGGCGATGACGGCGACGAGCGCGGCATTGAGGCCGGGCGAGCGGTTCATCGGTCGTCTCCCCGGTCGAGCGCGCGGGTGGCGACCACGGCGAAGGCCATCAGGAGCAGCGTGGCGAGCACCGAGACGGTTGCGGCTTCCGACAGGCGATAGCCCTTGAACGCGGTCTCGTAGATGAGCACCGGCAGCGTTCGCGAGCCGCCGGCCGGTCCGCCGCTGGTCAGGAGCCAGATGATGTCGAAGACGTTGAAGGAAAGCAGCGTGCCGATGACGGCGAGCACGCCGAGCGTCGGCGCCAGCAGCGGCCAGGTGATGCGCTTGAAGCGCTGCCAGGCGTTCGCGCCGTCGATGCGGGCGGCCTCGTAGAGGTCGTCGGGGATGCGGGTCAGTCCGGCCAGCATCATCAGCGCGATGAACGGGAACCAGCGCCAGGAATTGATGAAGACGAGCGTCGCCATCGCCGTCCATGGCGTGGCGAAAAAGCCGACCGGACGCTCGACGATGCCGGCCTGGATCAGCAGCGGGTTGATCATGCCGCCGGAGGTCGAGAACAGCCAGCGCCAGATGACCACGACCACGACCGTGGGCACGATCCAGGTCAGGATGACCCATGTGCGGGCCACGCGCACGCCGGGGAATTTCTCGTTGAGCACCAGCGCCACAGCCAGCGCGAGAACGGTCTGAAGGACGGCGTTGGCGACGACCCAGACGACGCTGAGCCATGCCGCGTTCCAGAACGAGGGATTGGAAAGAACGCGGCTGTAGTTGTCCAGCCCGACAAAGGCGCCGGGCGCGCCGATGACGCGCACGTCCTGCAGGGATAGCTGGACCGCCTGGACCAGCGGCCACCCGAGGGTGGCCGCCAGGAAAAGGAGCGCCGGTGCGACCAGAACGAAGGCCAGGGCTCTTGTCTGCTGCATCCGGCTGTCTCCGTCAGCGCCTTACTGGGCGACTTCCTGCATCCGAGCCTGGCCCGCGGTCACGGCTTCGGCTGCGGACTGGCCAGACACCACGATCGATTGCAGGGTCTCGGCGATGATGTTCTGCGCCGAGATCGCAGCGATCGAGGGGAAGGTGCGGCCGCTCGTGAACCCGAACAGCCGGCCGTTCTGCGAATTGTCGATGACGGTCTCGATCTGCTCGCGGTACTTCTCCACCATCGGATCGGCCCAGAAACTCTCCGCTTCAGCCCCGTCTGCCGTCACCGGTGTGAACAGGCCTGGCTCCATGTTGAGGAAACGGCCATAGTTCTCCGGCTCGAGAAGCCACGACACGAATTTCTTCGAGGCCTCCATCTTCGCCTCGTCCTTCGACAGCATCATCACCGCGTTGGCGTAGGCGATGGTGTTGTGGTCTTCGCCGTCCTTGGAAGGAATGGCGGCGACCCCGAGGTCGGCCGCGTCGCCTTCGGCCTGCGTGTCATAGGTGGAGATGACGGAGAACTGCATGACCATGGCGCAACCGCGCGACGAGAAGCAGGCTTCCGCCTCGCCCCATGTCCACGAGGTGGAATCGGCCGGCGAGAACTTGTTGAGGTCGGCATAGAACTCGTAGGCGCCGACCGTCTCCGGATTGTCGAAGCGCAGCGTGCCGTCCTCGTTGTAGATCTCGGTCGCGCCGCCATTGACCATCACGGAATAGACGGTCTGGTCGGTATAGAGCTGCTTGTTGGCGGGAAGGCCCATGCCGGACACGCCGTCGACCGACAGCTTCTCGGCCGCCGCGCGCCATTCTTCCCACGTCTCCGGCGGCTCGATGCCTGCCTCTTCAAGCACGCTCTTCCGGTACCAGAGGTTCATGCTCATATTGTAGAGCGGCACGGCCCACACGCCGCCATCATAGCTGTAGGCTTCGACCATCGAATCGAC
The DNA here is from genome assembly GCA_023388675.1 of Pseudomonadota bacterium. GTDB lineage: Bacteria > Pseudomonadota > Alphaproteobacteria > Rhizobiales > Rhizobiaceae > Aerobium. The sequence continues at coordinate 2,734 of JAEWFU010000541.1, forward strand.
GAAGTCGTGCTTCTCGTCGAGTTCCTTGACGAAGTCCTCGACCGAGGTCAGCGCGCCGATGTCCTTGAGGATCGGCGTGAAGTCCGGAATCGCGAACAGCATGTCCGGGCCCTGTCCGGCGGCCAGCGCGGCCGGCGCCTTGGCGTAGACCTCGCCCCAGTTCTGCGGCTCCTGCTTGACCACGATGTCGGGGTTGGCGGCGTTGAAGGCGTCGATCAGTTCCTGCACGCGCGCGACGCGGTGCGGCGGCTGCTCCATGTGCCAGAGCGTCACTTCGACGGGCTCCTGCGCGAAGGCCGCGACAGGCATCAGCATGGTTGTGGCGAGCGCCAGCTTCAATATCGATTTCATCTCGTGTTCCCTTTCCTCACTCCACTTGAGCCCCGGACTTTGTTTCAAAGGTGCGGGTTTCGGGGCCGAAACCGCGCCACCAGTTGCTCGTTGTTCTCTTTCGCGCCCGGCATGTTCGCGCTCAGATAGATCGGTGCGTTGCCGTCGCCGACCAGACGGGCGGCGACGCCCGCCATGATCGCGTTGATGATGGTCACCCCGATGGCGGTGGAAACCGGGCCGACCTTCAGCTCGCTGCCTTCGACGCCGATCACCGCGTCTCCGGGCGGGGCGCCGTTGTCGAGCACGATGTCGGCAAGGTCCGCCAGCCGTTCGCGGCCTTTCGCCGCCGCGCTGGAATAGTCGACGGAGGTGATGGCGATCACGGTCGCACCGCGCGCCTTGCCGATGCGGGCGGCTTCCAGCGGCGCGGCGTTGACGCCTGAATTGGACGACACGAACAGCACGTCGTTCGGGCCGATCGGGTAGCGGTCCATGATCGGGCCGACGACGCCTTCCATCCGCTCATAGGCCGTGCCGGCGACCGCGCCCTCGTGCAGCATCGTCGGGCCGGCGAGGATCGGCACGGTCAGTGCCAGCCCGCCGGCGCGGAAATGCACTTCCTCGGCGAGCATGTGGGAATGGCCGGTGCCGAAGACGTAGACGAGCCCGTCGCGCCGCGCGGTCTCCACGATCGCATCCTCCGCCCGCGCCATCGGCT
>JAEWFU010000542.1 GCA_023388675.1 Pseudomonadota bacterium
GCCGGCGATCCCGCGACCGTCTGCGCAAGATGTCCGAGAAACTCGGTATGCCCGGGATAGCCAAAACCTGCATCGTAGAGCGGCTTCTTGGCAATGGGGCAGGTTACCAGCGCATCGGCCCGGCCCGCTACGACAAGCCTGACCGCAGTCTCGATGGCTTCGATCGTCCCGGCTGCATTCACAGCGTTGGGCGCGCCCGGCGCGTCCAGGAATGACGCATCAAGCGGAACGATTGGCAGTGCGTGTGTAAACGCGGCGCTGGCGTCCTCGGGCGTTACTATCGCGATCTCGACCGGCAGGCCCATGCGGCTGGCTCGTGCCTCGACAAGCGCGGGGTCGCCCAGCAACAGAAACGCCGGCGTGTCGTCCTGCTTGCGCCGGCGCCATGCTTCGATGGCGATCTCCGGGCCGATGCCGGACGGATCGCCCGATGTCAGAGCAAGTATGCCCACGCCCGCCGGTCCTGCTTGCTCGTTTCGATCGGAAGTCAGCGCCTGATGATCTGGGCCTTGGCGCGAAGTTCCTCGGTCAGCTTCTTCGACGTATCGTCGTTGTCTTCGCTGCTGCCGCTGCCTTCGGCCTGAAACACCATCTGCGCGACCCGGTCGTCCGAGACCTCACGCGCGCTGCAGATGCCGATGAACTCGACGCCGCGCTCGGTTTCCCGCACGACCGTGGCGGAACCGGCCTTTGCCGCCTTCACCTCTTTCGCCCAGTCCGACGGCAACTCCGGCTCCAGGATGCGGCCGAGATCGCGCACGGTGACATCCAGCAGGCCCTTGGCGAATTCGCGGGTCGTCTCGCAGTTCTGGAAACGCTGGCGCATTGCTTCCGCCTCACGCTTGCGCGCGCCAAGCTTGGCGCGGCGTTCGGAGGCAGGCACCACGAAGATCACTTGCTGCAGCATGTATTCGGTCGCGGAAGGTTTGTCGCCGCCTTGCTGAAGCATGCGCTGCACCGCGTCCTGCTCGCTCATCTGGCTGGAGCGCGCCCGCTGGCCCAGCACCTGCGACCAGCCCATCTGGGAGCGGATGAATTCGCGGAAATGCGCCTTGGTCACGCCCGACTGGTTGAGCACCTGGTCCATCTGCGAAGGCGACATGTTGTTCGACTTGGCGAAGCGCTCATAGGCGGTCGCGACCTGGTCGTCGGTGATGCGAATGTTCATCCGCTGGATCTCGGAAGCGCGCACCGCCTGATTGACCATCTCGTCGGCTGCGATCTGCTGCAGATTGCCGCGCCGGTTCTGGATGCGCAGGAAGGCCGCGCGCCGCTGGATATCGTAGCTCGTAACCGGAACGTTGTTGACGATGTACTTGATTTCGGAAGCGTGCGACGCCGTGGCAGCCAGAGGCGCTGAAAGACCCGCAAGCATCAGGGCCAGCGCGCAGGTGCGCAGGGTGGATGCAAGCTTTGCCATACTGTGTCTCCCTAGATTGCTCGACACCGCGATTTAGATCATTCCCTGATGGGATTATAGGGCAAAACCGTGACGCGGGACGGACCGAAAGCCTCGCGGAGCTTAAAATGAGTCCAAAGCGGCCGTCGAGGCTCCGATATCACCGATCGTACGAAGAGCGATCTTGAAGCCGAACGTCTTTTCTTTCTCGACCTCGCGGCTTCTGGAGTTCCTGGAAGCCGTTTCACCGCCAAAGAACGTGAACGACAAGCATTCGTCGTCGTAGGTAAAGCCGATCGTCTTGCGCGTCATCAGGCGATCTTCGATGTCATAGCTGCCGCTGCCGAAGACGCGCCAGTATTCGTGCACCTTGACGGAGCCGCCGCCGCGAACCTCGTGCCGGTCCTTTTCATATCCATAGTCTGGCTGGGCTTCGATGAACGAATACACACCCGAAATACCAAAATTGGGCGTTGCAAATCCCGCGCTGACGTCTGTGCGGCGCAGATCGAACGTATCTTCGTCGAAGCGAGCGCCGGCGCCGAGCCGAATTCCGCTGGGGCCAGTCAGATTAACAGCGGTGACGTAGTCGGATCGATCCGTCTCCAGTCCGGAGGCCGCGCCAACATTGACGAAATCCGGAGAAGCATAGGGGTTCGTGCCGGCAATGTGAATCGACTGGCCGGCGATGGCATTGGCTGTCCAGCCGTTGGCGAACGCGCCTGAATAGCGAATGCCCAGATTGGCGCGAATGCCGCCTTCGATTCGGTCGTAGCCGGCGAACTTGTCGCGCTCGAAAAGGTTCGATGCATCGAAGACGAGGTTCTGCGCGTCCTCGTTGGGAATGCCGAGCACGTCACCGTAAGGCGCGTCCGGCCGCACGAAAACCTGCGCCATGGGCTCCAGAACGTGGGTCGAACTGCTGGTCGAGAACAGAACCGGCCAGCGCGCCTCCAGACCTGCTGTCGCCATCGCCCGGTAGTAGGAGGAGCGGATGTCCGCCTCGACGCCGTTGTTCAACGCAGCGCGTCGTATCGCCTCCTCCGATAGCCCGTCATAGCTGACCCCGATGGCGTCGCCCCTGGCATGCAGGATAGAGGTCAGCATCAGGCCGCCGGGAGCCATGTAGGAGCGTTTCCATTCCGCTTCGGCGGTGACGCGCCCGGACGTGCCGTCGATGCCTGTCAGACG
>JAEWFU010000543.1 GCA_023388675.1 Pseudomonadota bacterium
CTCTTCTCCCCGTCATTTACGGGGAGAAGGTCCCGGCAGGGGGATGAGGGGCAGCGCAACCACCAAAGGTGATGCGCTTCCAGCGAAGAGTGTAAAAACGCAACCGCATCGGCACGCTGAGACCACCGTCCCGGCCGCAAGGAGAACAACCGGGACGGTGGCGCTGCCCGGCGTTTACTGTGCCGGCTGCTGGGCTCCGGCCGCCTCGGTGATGTGGCCGTTGATCTTCTGCGCGAGATCTGGGTCGGTCTGCGCCGCCTGGATGATCGTGTTGTATTCGTCAACCGAGATGCCTTCGGCGCTGTTGACGGCCTCGACCATCTTCTCGCCGGCCTCCTGCTGCAGGCGCTGCTGGTCTTCAGCGTTGCCGGCGGCGGCCTCGATCTGCGGCTTGTAGCTCTCGGTGACCTTCGTCACTTCGAGAAAGGCGACGGCGAAGGATTTCAGCTTCGTGTCGTCCATCGCGGGCGCTGCGGCAGCCGGTGCTTCGGTCTGAGGCGCGGCTTCCGCCGGCGGCGGGGTTTGCGGCGCAGCATCCTGGGCGTTGGCGGCGCCAAGCACCGTGCCTGTGACGATGGCGAGCGCGGAAATGCCCGACAGCAAGATCCTGTTCAAACTCATGCTTCAATTCCTCTTCTTGGTCCGTGCGGACGGGAAAAGACCCTCGCAGCACCGACTCTCCGGTCGGGTTACGGAACCCCGCTGCGGAACGAAGCGCCGGAAGCTGCCGAGACTGTGGCAGGCGAACAAATTCGCAGGCACGGCGCAGTCACTTTGTCCAAACGGAGGAGACATTTCTTTACCGCGGGCATCGAGAAAGCGTTCGCCGTAGTGACGACTGAGCGCCGGCTTTCCGGCGCGCATGGTTATGCTCACCCGAGGATTGCGATTGCCGCCGGCCTCTAAAGCGTGTCGCGTCCTATGCGATGCAACGGTTGCTGACCTCGAACGTTCGCGCTGCCCCTCACCTGCCTGCCGGCTTCCTCTCCCCGTAAACGGGGAGAGGAGCGCCTGCCGCTTGCCCTGCGCCTGTTCTTCAACGCCGGTGTTTGGCGAAAGCAGTGATGAAGGCCGTCCTCTCCCCGTCCTTCACGGGGAGAGGAAGCCGGCAGGCAGGTGAGGGGCAGCGCAAACGGCTAAAGATAATGCTCTTCCAGCGAGGACCATAAAACGCGACATGCTTTAGCGAGGTCCGGTCTGGCGCGGTGAGACCGGCACGAGAAGCCGCAGCGCCGGCGGCCGCGTCAGGTCCGCGTCGTGCGGATATTCCTCGCGGTGGTGAAAGTGCTGCTTGTCCCAAAGAAGGTTCCCGGCCTTCACCCAGTCGATCATCCGCACATAGTGCGCGACCACCTCGCCATCACCGGCCCCATGCCAGGAACTCGCCAGCGTCATTTCAGGCAGGGCAAGCGATGCGAACCCTTCCGGCAATGCGCCGGCATCGTCCATTGCAACGCCGACGAAGTAGCGAAAGCCGTCCGGCCGGTCGTTCCAGGAAAGCCCGACGATCGGGCTGCGCCAGCCGCCTTCCCTTTGCGCGGCGAAGGCCTGCACGTCCCCGATGAGCGAGTGGATCGCGCCTCGCGCCGCCTCCCCGTAGCTACCCTGCCAGTAACGGCCGCAAAGCCTGTGCGCGGGCCGTTCGGTCAAGGCAATGCCGTGAGCCGAGCCGACCTCGCCGCACAGAAGGCACATGACAGGGCCTTAGAACGGGATTTCGTCGTCCAGGTCGCGCGAGTAGCCGCCGCCACCGCCGCCGCGACCCTGATCGCCGGGGCCGGACTGGCCGAAATCGGAGCCGCGACCGCCGCCCTGAGAGCTGCCGCGGTCGTAGCCGACCTGGCCGCCGCCGCCCTCGCCGCGCGCATCCAGCATCTGGAGCTCGCCGCGGAATTTCTGCAGCACCACCTCGGTCGTGTAGCGGTCCTGCCCCTGCTGATCCTGCCATTTGCGGGTCTGGAGCTGGCCCTCGAGATAGACCTTCGCGCCCTTCTTCAGATACTGCTCGGCGACCTTGGCAAGGTTGTCGTTGAAGATGACGACGTTGTGCCACTCGGTCTTTTCGCGGCGTTCGCCCGACTGCTTGTCGCGCCACGTCTCGGAAGTGGCGATGCGCAGGTTGACGACCGGATCGCCGGAATTGAGCCGCCGGATTTCGGGGTCGGCGCCCAGATTGCCCACCAGAATGACCTTGTTGACGCTACCCGCCATGACGCTCTCCTGCGCTCGTCCTAAACCTGAAATCGATGTCGCGGCACACTATCCGAACGCCTTCGCGGATTCGCCCCGTCGGCCGCCCGGCTGGCGACATCTCCACAGCTTTCGTGTTCTTTATTTGTTCCTTACAAGAGAATGCGCTTCCTGACAATCCCGCGCATCGCCCACGGCAGTGAACCCCGCCTGCGTCATTCTCGGGCTTGTCCCGAGACTCTGCGCAGATGGGAGATTCCAGGCGTCTGCAACGTGGCCGCACCGATGCAGCAAAACCCGCCATAACGGCGGATTCTCGGGACAAGCCCGAGAATGACGGGATGAAGGCTCCCTCCGTTAACCCGAGTTCGGAGCCCTGCGCCCTTCCACGGCAGTGAACTCAGCTTAGCGCATATCTCGCCGTCGCCCTCTAACCGCTTGGCGCCCTTCAAGCCCCTGACATGAAAGACCCCGCCACGTTCGGGACGTGGTCGGGGCCGTTGAGAGCTTTTGCTCTGTTGCCGGGAGTGGATTACCGGCACTTTCTTCGGATGCGTCTCGGGTCGTCGCCCGATGATCCGACTATTTTCCAGATTGTGGGTTGATCGATAACGAGGTCGCGCCTGGCGCTGGCCTTCAGGTTACCGTGGCTCCATACCGCGATGGAGCCTGCTGGGACTGTCCGGCGGGGTCATGCCTCTTTCTCCCTTTGCAGTTTCTTCTGTCGCAGACGCGCTCAAGCCTTGCCGTGTTTCCGACACCTCTCGGGCGTACCAGGACGACCGCCAAGGCGAGCTTCATCTGACCGGGAGAGCATGACTCCAGCCTCCCCCAACGTCAACCGCCGAAGCGCGGCAGGCAACAATTCGTGATCGCCGGCGGACGCTTCCTCCTGCCAACGGATTGTCAGGAGCTGTTCGCCCTCTGTTCTTTTTGCTTGCCCTGCGCGCGAAAACGCGTGAAAAGCCGGAAGCGGTTTTCCGGAAGCCGCCGGCCTCGACGGGCGGCACCAACAACACCATATCCGGGGTCTGGCCGGCCACGATGCCGGCCGTTCTGATGTAAGGCGGCACACGGGACCATGGCGGACCAGAAATTCATCTCCATTCGCGGCGCGCGCGAGCACAACCTCAAGAACGTCGATCTCGACCTGCCGCGCGACAAGCTGATCGTCATGACCGGCCTGTCCGGCTCGGGCAAGTCGTCGCTCGCCTTCGACACCATCTATGCCGAGGGGCAGCGACGCTATGTCGAGAGCCTGTCGGCCTATGCCCGCCAGTTCCTCGAGATGATGCAGAAGCCTGACGTCGACCAGATCGACGGCCTGTCGCCGGCCATCTCGATCGAGCAGAAGACGACCTCGAAGAACCCGCGCTCGACGGTCGGCACCGTCACCGAGATCTACGACTACATGCGCCTGCTCTTCGCCCGCGTCGGCGTGCCTTATTCGCCTGCGACCGGCCTGCCGATCGAGAGCCAGACGGTCAGCCAGATGGTCGACCGCGTGCTGGCGCTCGACGAAGGCACGCGCCTCTACATCACCGCGCCGATCGTGCGCGGCCGCAAGGGCGAATACCGCAAGGAGCTGGCCGAGCTCCAGAAGAAGGGCTTCCAGCGCGTCAAGGTCGACGGCACCTTCTACGAGATCGGCGACGTGCCGGCGCTCGACAAGAAATACAAGCACGACATCGACGTGGTGGTCGACCGCGTAGTCGTGCGCTCCGACCTTGCAGCCCGTCTTGCCGACTCCCTCGAAACCGCGCTCAAGCTCGCCGAGGGCATTGCGGTTGCCGAATTCGCCGACAAGCCGCTCGATGCCAGCCAGACCGGCGAGGACGCGGTCAACAAGTCCAAGAACGAAACCCACGAACGCATTCTGTTCTCGGAGAAATTCGCCT
>JAEWFU010000544.1 GCA_023388675.1 Pseudomonadota bacterium
AACTCCTCCATCACCTTCGCGCCGAGGCCCAGGAAGCGCATCTTGATGCCGCGCAAATCCTCGAGCGTCTTGATTTCCTTGCGGAACCAGCCGCCGCTCTCCGGAGGCAGGATGCCGCACGGCAGCATGTGGATGTTGTCGCGCGCATAGAATTCCTGGGCGAGCTCGAGGCCGCCGCCATGGCGCAGCCAGGCGAGCATCTCGCCTGCGCCGGGGCCGAACGGCACTGCGGCGAAGAACGCATAGGCTGAATTCTTGCCGACATTGAAGCCCGGCGAACCGTAGGCGGCGTCCACAGCCCCTTCCGACACCGTGTCGTAATACTGCGTGCCGGCGACGATCGCGCCGGGCTCGAAGACGCGGATGTCGAAATTGCCGTCGGTCAGCGTTTTGACATCCTCGGCGATGTTCCAGGCGGTCGGGCCGGCAATCGGCATGGCCTGCGCATAGGCCGAATGAACCCGCCAGCGCACGCGCTCCTGCGCGTCGGCCACCGTGGTCATCCCCACGGCCAGGGCAAGGGCAAGGCCGCCAGCGGCTGCAAAATTCTTCATTTCGAACTCCTCTCTCGTTTCCTCCGGCTGCCCCGATCAGGCCTGGCCGAACTTCTCTTCGAAGTCATGGAACCGGTCGTAACCGACCATCCCCATGAACTCGTCATACGTCGCCATGCCCGATGCCGCCGCGATGGTTGTCCCATCGTTCTTCAGCGTGTCGAGTATGGTTTTCGCCGCCCGTGCGGCGGCAAAAAGGGTCGAAAGCGCGTAGAACACGATGTCGAAACCCATCTCCTGAATGTCGCTTGCGGTGAGCTTCTGGACCTCGTTGCCGTCCATGATGCTCAGCACCTTCCGGCCGGGAACGCCGCGCGCGATGGCTTCGGCCTGCGCGATCGTGCGCACCCCGTCGACGAAGACGAGATCGACACCGGTCTCGGCATAGAGGTTGGCGCGGCGTAGCGCTTCCTCAATGCCGTGGACGCCCAGCGCATCGGTGCGTGCGATCAGCAGCATGTCGGACTTGCCGCGTGCATTGACGGCGCCCTTGAGCGCACGGATTTGGCTCTCGGCCGAAACGAGCTGGATGCCCGCGAGCTGTCCGCACCGCTTCGGCAGCGTCTGGTCTTCCAGATGGATGGCCGCGACGCCGATCTGCGCATAGTCCTCGACGGTGCGCAGAAGGTTGTTCGCGCCGCCATAGCCTGTATCGGCGTCGGCGATGACGGGCACCGATGTCGCCCGCACCATCCGCCGGGCATGGTCGATCATCTCGCTCTGTGTCATCAGGCCGAGATCGGGCATGCCGAGCGTGGTCGCGGTCGCGCCGAAGCCGGTCATGTAGATGGCCGGGAAACCCGCCTGCTCTATGAGGCGCGCGGTCAGCATATCCGATGCACCCGGCGCCTGGATGAGCTTGCCCGCGGCAAGAAGGTCTTTCAGTTCTGGCATCGGAAACTCATGTCTGGATCAGCGGCCGCCCGCCACGTCGAGCATGCTGGCGCTGATGTACGAGGATGCGGGCGAAAGCAGCCACACGGCCGCCTCCGCAACTTCGGCGGGAGATCCCAGTCGCTGCAGCGGGATGACGTCGGCCAGCGCTGCGACGGCTGCCGGATCGCCCAGCGAGTCGAGCTGGATTTCGGTGTCGATGATGCCGGGCGCGAGCGCATTGACGCGCACATGCGGCGCCAGCTCCTTGGAAAAGGCGTGCGTCAACGTGACGATCGCGCCCTTGGTGGCGGCATAGGCCATGTTGCCGACCATGCCGCCGGTGCGCGCGGCGATTGAAGCCATCGAAACCATCGAGCGATCCGCAAAGCTGCCCGCGCGCGCGGCAAAGGCGGCGGTGACGTAGAACACGCTCTTGAGATTGACCGAAAGCACGCGCTCGAGCTCGTCCGCGTCGAGATCGGCGAGCGTCATGCGCTTGCCGATGATGCCTGCATTGTTGACCAGATGGGCGATGCCGCCCCAGCGGCTTGCCACGATGTCCGCGGCATCGTCGACCTGCCGCTTGTCGCTGACGTTCACAACCTGCGTCAGCACGCGCTCGCCATGGCGTTCGGCCAGTTCGGCAAGGCGATCCTCGCGTACGTCCCAGACGGCCACGCGGGCGCCGCTCGCCACCAGCTTTTCGGTGATTGCACGGCCGATGCCCGAAGCTCCGCCGGTCACCAGCGCGACCCGCCCTTCGAACGACGACGCGGGCGCAAGCCCGCCGGCAGTTGAAGACATCGTCCCTCCCTCTTCGGCTGGTTAGCCGACGGCGATGGTATTAGCATATCAGAACTAGTATGCAATCCTGTCGTGAGATTTGCTCTGGTCAACATGGCGCAGGTGCCGCAAAACAGGAGCAGGAACGAAGCGGCTGGCGCGTGGGATGGGCCGGCACAGCCGCGCAAAACTGATGGGAACGCATGACCGCATTCACAATTCCGCAGGGAAAATCGTCGCTCGCGGTGATCGTCGCCGCCAAGATCCGCGACGCGATCGTCAACGCGAAGTTCAGCTTCGGCGAGGCGCTTTCAGAGGAGAACCTGGCCGCTGCCTTCGAGGTCAGCCGCACGCCGGTGCGCGAGGCTCTCAATCTGCTTCAGCTTGAGGGGCTGGTTTCGATCGTGCCGAAGTCCGGCACCTATGTCTTCACGCCGACGCTGGAGGACATTTCGGAGATTTGCGAATACCGGGCGGTGCTGGAGACCCACGCGGCCGAACTCGCCGCGCGTGACAATCCGCAGGCACTGGCCGACGAGCTGACGGCGCTCGCCGACGAGATGGAAGCGGCGATGAAGGCGCAGGACATCCCACTCTACGGCCGGCTCGACAGCCGCTATCACGGCGCGTTCTTTGAAAACGCCCACAATCGCTATCTCGTGATGGGCTTCCAGATGATCATGGGCCGCGTCGCCACGCTGCGTACCCAGCTCGCGCTGCATGCCCGCAACGAGCCCGAACGCTCCTATGGCGACCACCGCCGCATGATCGAGCTCATCCGCAAGGGCGACACGGCCCGGCTGAAGCAGGTGCTGCGCGCCCATATCCGCCGCACCAAGGACAATTACATGCAGGCCTTCGAGGCGAACCCGATCCGTCCGCTCACCGCACGGGAAGCGATGCGCAGGAAGCTCGGGCCCCTAAAATCGTGATGCTCGCAGCCGCGAACCGCTGCCGACGATCCGGCCTCAGATCAGCCCGGCGCGCGCGAGGTCGCGCATGAAACGGCTGGCGCCATAGGTCCACGGCGTGCATTCGGTCGAAAGCTGAACCCGGTTGATCAGCGTTCCCAGCTTCGGCGAGGAAATCTCGACGATGTCGCCGGCATGGTGCGTGAAGCCCCCGCCCGCTTGGCCGCGGTCCTTGGACGGCACAAACATGGTGCCGAGATAGAGCGCCATCCCGTCGGGATACTGGTGGTGGCGGCCCATCGCGGCCGCGACGAGTTCCTCCGGCGCGCGGCTGATCTCCGACATCGAGCTCGACCCCTCCAGCTCGAAACCGTCCTCGCCGCGCACGTGAAGCCGCACCTCCGCCTGCTTCACGTCGTCGAGCGCGAACGTATCGTCGAACAGGCGGATGAACGGCCCCAGTGCCGCCGATGCGTTGTTGTCCTTGGCCTTGCCGAGGAGCAGCGCCGAGCGCCCTTCCACGTCGCGCAGGTTGACGTCGTTGCCCAGCGTCGCGCCGACGATGCGTCCTTCGCTCGATGCTATGACCGCCACTTCCGGCTCGGGATTGTTCCAGGTCGAAACCGGATGCAGCCCCACATCGGCGCCGAAGCCGACCGATGCGAGCGGCTGGCATTTGGTGAAGATTTCGGCGTCGGGGCCGATGCCGACCTCGAGATATTGCGACCATGCGCCCCGCTCGATCAGGCGCTGCTTGATCGCCATCGCTTCCGGCGAACCGGGCTTGAGCTTCGACAGGTCATGGCCGATGTGTTGCGCGATGTCGGCGCGGATAGCGTCCGCCTTGTCCGCATCGCCGCGTGCCTGTTCCTCGATCACGCGTTCCAGCAGCGATACGACGAAGGTGACGCCCGAGGCCTTCACCGCCTGCAGGTCCACAGGCGACAGCAGGTAGGGCTTGGCCTTTTCCCTGACCGCCTGGTGGCTATTGGCTTCGATCTCCCCGATAGGTCCGAGCGAACGGCCATCGGCCGACGCCACATAGGCAACGGGATCAGGCATCTCGCAGATGTCGCGCACCGTCGGCGCATCCCGCGATGTGATGTCGTACACCTCTCCGTCCCGAACGGTCACGACCAGCGGGTGAGCGCGGTCGGCAATTCCGGCGCGACCGACAAGCGTGCCTTCGCCGGGTGTGGCTGCTGTTCTGCTCACGAAATCCCCTCCTCCTGCTGAAGCGCGCGCACTATTGCCTTTTTGACTGCCAAGGCAAAGGGCCATCGCGGATTTACGGCAAGGGTCTCGCAGATCGCTCCCGGCATTGCGCTTGTGGCAGGATGTGCCAGACTTGCCCCTCACCGGCAAGAAGGCAGCCTCCATGAGCCTCTATCTGCTAGCACTGATTGCGGGCATCGTTACCGGCTTGCGCACGGCGATGGCGCTGGCCGCGCTAAGCTGGGCCGCATGGCTGGGCGTGCTGCCGCTCGGCGGCAGCTGGCTCGGCTGGCTTGGCCATTGGCTGACGCCATGGCTTCTCACCGCTGCGGCGGCTCTGGAACTTGTGGGCGACAAGCTGCCTTCGACGCCCAGCCGCAAGGTGCCGCCACAGTTCGGCACACGCCTTGTAGTCGGCGCACTGTGCGGCGCTGCCATCGGCCTGCCGTCCGGCGCATTGATCGGCGGCCTCCTGGCCGGCCTTGTCGGCGCAGCGATCGGCACGCTGGGCGGCGCGGCGGCCCGAGTCCGCCTCGCCGCACTGTTCGGGCGCGATATGCCCGCCGCACTCATCGAGGACGCGGTCGCGATCGTTGCCGCACTTCTTCTTTTGGGAATTCTCAGATGACTTCCAACTACGACGCCATCGTCGTCGGCGCCGGCCAGGCAGGCCCCCCGCTCGCGGCGCGCCTCGCCGGTGCCGGCATGAAGGTGGCGCTTGTCGAGCGCAAGCTTTTCGGCGGCACCTGCGTCAACACCGGCTGCACCCCCACCAAGGCCATGGTCGCCAGCGCCTATGCCGCGCACATGGCCCGCCGGGCAGGCGACTACGGCGTTCGCGGCGTCGGCAGCGTCAGCGTCGACATGAAGGCCATGAAGGCACGCAAGGATGCCATCGTCGAAGCCTCGCGCAACGGCCTCGTCGAATGGCTGCAGGGCACGGAAAACCTCGCCTTGATCGAGGGCCACGCCCGCTTCGTCTCTCCCAATGAAC
>JAEWFU010000546.1 GCA_023388675.1 Pseudomonadota bacterium
ACCGCACGGCCGGCAACGAGCCCGTGGGCCTTGCCCGCGACAACGTGGCCGATTCCTTGCAGAACCTGACGATCGCCATACGGGAATGGATCGGGCTCCTGGCCTACCGGCTCACCGGCCGCATCGACGGAATTTTCCCGGAACGCTCCTAGACGCCTTCGAGCACGGCGCGCCGCGCGGCCGAGAAGAATTGCCGGCGAATCAGGACGCCCAGAATGAAGGTCGTGGTGGCGATGAACACCCACGGCCCGACGAACCAGCCCAGATAGCCGATCGAGAAGAAGATCGCCCGCAGCCCGGCGTTGAAATGCTTGCCGGCGAGCATGTTCATGCGCGCCGCGCGCATCACCGCCGCGTCGATCGCGGCATCCGTCTGCCCGTCTTCCCGCGCCACCGGCACCGCGCCGATCAGGATCGAGCAATAGTTGAACAGCCGATAGGACCAGCCGAATTTGAAGAAGGCGTAGCAGAGGACGGCGACCAGCCCGAGCACCTTGGCCTCGAACACCGGCCGGGCAGCGGTGTCGGAGGCGGGCAGTTCGCCCAGCACGTCGAGCACGGCGTCGGTCGCGCCGAGGAGCGCGAAGCAGCCGCCGATGGCGAGCAGACAGCTCGACGCGAAGAACGCGGTGCCCTGCTGCAACCCGCCCATGATGCTGGTGTCGACCATGCGCAGGTCACGCCGCGCCATGGTGCGCATCCATGCCTCGCGCTGCCGGTTCATCGCGGATGTGAGCGTTTCCCGCGAGACGATGCGGCCTTGCGTCGCGTGCGAGAACAGGGTCCAGCCGACAAGAAAGAAGGCTAGCGCGGCAATGTCCTGAGGGGTGCGCAACAGGGAATCGATCAGCATGCTCATACCCTACCGCGAAAGGGCGCTTTGCGGCGAAGGTTTTACGCCTCATTTTGGCCGTCTGTGTTGAAAAGGGATGAACGCCGGCCGATCATGCAAACTATTGAAAAGGAATAATTTTAACCGATTTGCACCATTCGCGAAAAAGGCCTCGGCTTGCTTTCGCCTTTTTTGCGTTGCGAATGGCGCGCCGAACGGCTATCTAGCGGCCAGACGGGTGGGACCGTCGCGGCGTTTCGAGAGCCGCATTTCGGGATGAAATCTACGGAAACAGGACAAAAATGGACGAAACCGTTCAGAAATCCTGCTGGGGCGTAACCGCCAAGGCAGTGATCGGCTTTGCCGGAATCATTCTTCTGGCTTGGCTTTTCAGTGGTCCGGCGTCTGCGGCGATGATCGTCGCCAGCTAGACCCTCCCGGCATTCTCAGGGAATCTGAAGAGGCGCGGTTTCGACCGCGCCTTTTTCTTTTGCGGGCAGGAATGTCGCAGGCGGGTCAGGCGACGTCGGGCCCCTGCTTGCTTCTCGTGCCGAAAGCCGCGAAACATCGGGAGCAATTCAGCCGGAGCGCTTCGCGATGTTCCTTTCCGTCTTCGATCTGTTCAAGATCGGTATTGGCCCTTCCTCGTCCCATACGATGGGGCCGATGACGGCGGCCGCGCGCTTCCTGTCGGAACTTTCGGGCGACGATTGGCCGCGACCGGCAGGTGTCGTCGTCGCGCGGCTGGCGGTCAGCCTTCACGGTTCGCTCGCCTTCACCGGTGTCGGGCATGGCACGGACCGCGCGGTCGTCCTCGGGCTGACCGGGCTGACGCCGGTCACGGTCGACCCGGACAACGTCGATGCAACACTCGCCCAGGTGCACGCGCAGAAACGCGTCAGCCCACCCGGCCATCTGACCTACCGTTTCGATCCCGCGACCGACCTGGTGCTCGACAAGAAGACGCCGCTGCCCGGCCACGCGAACGGCATGGCGTTTTCAGCCTTCGACGCCGACGACCGACTGCTCCTGCGCCGCATCTATTATTCGATCGGCGGCGGTTTCGTCGTTTCGGACGAGGAATTGCAGCGCATGAAGGCCGAGGGTCCGGTACGGGGCAGCGGTGCCAAGGGCGTTCCCTATCCCTTCGGCAATGCGAAGGAGATGCTGGCGATGGCGGCCCGAAGCGGCCTTTCCATCGCGGCGATGAAGCGTGCCAACGAGGAAAAGTTCACCTCACGCGAGGAATTGAATGCCGCGCTCGACGGCATATGGGACGCGATGCGCGCCTGCATCGAGCGCGGGCTGTCGCAGGAAGGCATCATGCCCGGCGGCCTCAAGGTCAAGCGGCGCGCGCGCCAGCTTCACGACCGGCTCCAGGAGGAATGGAGCCGCAACCGGCCGAATCCGCTTCTGGCCAATGACTGGCTCTCGATCTACGCGATGGCGGTCAACGAGGAGAACGCCGCAGGCGGACGCGTGGTGACGGCGCCGACCAACGGTGCCGCCGGCGTCGTGCCCGCCGTCATGCGCTACTGGCTGCATTTCCATGTCGAGGCCGACCAGGAATCGATCCGCGACTTCCTGCTGACGGCGGCGGCAATCGGCGGCATCATCAAGCACAACGCCTCGATCTCCGGCGCGGAGGTGGGCTGCCAGGGCGAGGTCGGCTCGGCTTCGGCAATGGCTGCCGCCGGGCTGTGCGCGGTGATGGGCGGGACACCAGCCCAGGTGGAGAACGCCGCCGAAATCGCCCTGGAACATCATCTGGGCATGACCTGCGACCCGGTTGGCGGGCTCGTGCAGGTGCCCTGCATCGAGCGCAACGCACTTGGGGCGGTCAAGGCGGTCACCGCCGCATCGCTGGCGATCAAGGGCGACGGCACCCATTTCGTGCCGCTCGACGCCGCAGTCGAGACCATGCGGCAGACGGGCCTCGACATGAACGAGCGCTACAAGGAAACGAGCCTCGGCGGGCTGGCTGTCAACGTCGTCGAATGCTGAGCCTGTGGAAAGTGCGGGTAGGCGCTGCACGGCAGGCCGTTCCGCGCTAGATTGAGTGCATGGCACTTCACCTCATCAAACTCTGCGTCGGCGCCGAAAGCGTCGAGGACCTTGAAGACTGGATCGCGCTGCGGCTCGAGGAAAAACGCCGCGCCGGTCTTGCCGTCGAACATTTCCATACGACCCGCATGGTCCCGAAGCGCGTCGACGAGCTGCTTGATGGCGGTTCGCTGTACTGGGTCATCAAGGGTGGCGTGCAATGTCGCCAGAGGCTGGTCGACATACGTCCCTTTACGGACGCAGAGGGCATAGGCCGATGTCATCTGGTTTTCGATCCAGTGGTCGTGCGCACCCAATGGCAGCCGCGCAGGCCCTTCCAGGGCTGGCGCTATCTGGTTCCGGCCGATACTCCGGCCGATCTGGGCGGTGCGGACGCAGGCGAGGAACTGCCGCTGAACCTGCGCCGTGAACTCTCCGAGCTGGGCCTGCTTTAACCGAACTTCGCAAGACCTGCCGCAGATCACTCGCGACGGATTGTAACGCAACGGCAAACCGGCGATGCTGCGCGCGAAGTATGGAGTTGCGGTCACATGAACGTGTCCGGTGTTTCAGCAAGCGTTTCCGCCGCGCGGCGCGCCCATGTCATCGTGTGCGGCAACGCCAAGGGCGGCACCGGCAAATCGACTTTCGCAATGCATATTGCGGTGGCGCTGCTTCGCACCGGCAGTCGCGTCGCGACGATCGACCTCGACACGTCTCAACAGACGCTTACAAATTACGTCGAAAACCGAAGGCGGTGGGTGCAGGCGACCGGTATTGCAGTCGCCATGCCCGATCACCGCAATGTCCCGCATCACAGGCAATTCGCCGATAGCGAAGGCGCGACCTTTACAGCCTTTGCGGAGGCGCTGGCGGGTGTCGATGCAGCATTCGATTTCGTCGTTATCGACACCGCCGCCGGCGAGACGTTTGCTGGCAGGCTCGCGCACCGCCTGGCCGACACGCTGGTCACGCCGCTGAACGATTCGCTTATCGATCTGGAAGCGCTTGGAGATCTGCCTCCTGCGGGCCGCAACCCGCCGGCAGGCTCCGGTTATGCACGCGCGGTCGCGAAAACCCGGGATGAGCGGCGCCGCGCCGACGGCAGGCTGATCGACTGGATCGTCGCGTGCAACCGCGTGCCGGTGACGGCGGCCGGTGAGGCGAAGATTGCGTCGCGCTTGCGCGACAAGGCGTCAAGGCTCGGCTTTCGCTTTGCCGACGGTATCTCGCAGCGGGTGTTGTTCGATGATCTCTTTGCCGCAGGGCTTACGATATTTGACGAGTACGACGGGCGCTCGGCAACGTCCCGGCCCAACCTGGCGCATCTGGCCGCTCGGCAGGAGATGCGGCGGCTGATGGACCAGATGCGTCTTCTCCATTGGAAGCCGTCGAAGCCGGGTGCCGAGCCGCATGTGCGCCCGAGCGACGCCGCGATAACGCCGGCGCTGTGACCCTGTCGTCGATCGCGCTTCAGGGCTTGCAAGCTGTCCGTCACAGCCACATGTTCTTGGCATGAGCAACGACAAGACGCCGGCACCCCGCAAGGCCGATCAAAAACCTGCCGCGGCGCGGTCCGACAGCAGTGCAATCGACGCGTTCGTACGCCATGCGCGTGCTTTGGCACAGCCGTCCGGGGCAAAAGATGGCGGACGGCTGATTCTCGCGCTCGACGCGACGATGAGCCGCCAACCGACCTGGGACCTCGCGTGCTCGCTGCAGGCGGAGATGTTCGACGCAGTTTCGAGGGCAGGGGGGCTCAACGTCCAGCTCGTCTATTTTCGTGGCTTCGGCGAGTGCCGAGCATCGCGGTTCGTGCGCGATACCGGATCGCTGAAAGAGCTGATGGTGAAGATCGACTGCCGTGGCGGGCATACGCAGATCGGCAAGGTTCTTTCACACACGCTGAAGGAGACGGAGCGGACCAAGGTCAACGCGCTTGTCTACATCGGCGACGCGATGGAGGAGAATGTCGACGACCTCGCCGACAAGGCCGGCCGGCTCGGGCTGCATGGCGTTCCGGTGTTCGCCTTCCAGGAAGGACACGATCCGGTCGCCGAAACGGCGTTCAAGGAAGTCGCCCGGCTGTCGAAGGGCGCGTGGTTCCGCTTCGACCGCAGCGCGGCCTCGACCCTGTCGAAGCTCCTTTCGGCAGTCGCTGTTTATGCAACGGGCGGATTGAAGGCGCTGGAAGCCCGGGGCCGCGCGGAGGACCGCCTGATGATCGAGCATCTGAAGGCCGGCGGACGCGGATGACGTTCCTTTTTTATGTCGCTGCAGCCGTTCTTGTGCTGACGCTGCTGGGCGCAGCCTTTTTGCGCATGGACGCGAGGCGCATCGCCGGCAGCATGAGGCTGGTCGGCCCGATCCTTGTCGGTGTTGTCGGCGTAGGCTTGTTGTTGCTCGGCCGCGCCGGGCTTGGAGGGATGCTGATCTCCACCGCGCTCGCATGGCATCTTTCGGGGCGCATGCGCCGGCAGGCTCGCCCGACGCCGGGCAAACGATCCACGGTCCGTACCGCTGCGCTGGAGATGGAGCTGGATCACGATTCCGCTTCGCTCGAAGGGGTCGTGCTTGCCGGACGTTTCGAAGGACAGGAACTGGGCCATCTCGAACTGGACCAGTTGCTGCAACTCGGCGCTGACCTTTCCGCCGATCCCGAAAGCATGCAGTTACTTGAGACCTATCTTGACGGCCGCTTTCCCGGCTGGCGTGAGCACGCGCAAACGGACATGGGCAGCGGGCAGCGTGGCGCGCCAGCTTCTGGCCCCATGACTAAGCAGGAGGCCTACGAGATCCTTGGTCTTGAAGCCGGCGCCGGCGCGGCGGAGATCCGCAAGGCGCATCGCCGCCTGATGCAGCGCCTGCACCCCGACCTCGGCGGCACTTCTTTCCTTGCGGCGCGGATCAACGAGGCCAAGGAAGTTCTGCTGTCTGATCACAAATAGTCCCCTTCGACGTAGTACCGGCCCCAGACAGCCCGCGGTGCGGGCCTGCTACGACCCCACCGCGTAGCAATCGATCTTCTGCTTCTTGAGCGCGTTACAGGCGTCCCATGCCTGGTTTTTCGAGCCGAAACCGCCGAAGCGCGCGCGATAGTAGACGGTGCCCTTGTTGTCGAATTCCTCGATGAAGGCATTCGCGGTGTTAAGGATGCGGGGAGCTTCCTTGCCGGTGCGCACGAGTGCAGCAAACGCATCGCTTTGCGACGGCGACGAGGCGACCTGTACCACCCAGCCGGAAGGCGCCGTGGACGAGGTCATTACCGGGTCGATCTCGGCGTCACCCTCGGCTGCGGCAAAGCGGTCCGCGACGGCCGCTGCCGGCGTGGGCACGGGAGCGGATGGGATCGGAGCCGACGGGGTCGGCGGCGCAAGTGCGGCGACTGCAGCCGGCGTCGTCTCCTGCGCATAGGCCACCAACGGCGCGCTGACTTCTTCGCGCGGCCGGAAAGCCGGTGTTGGAATGTTGCGGCTTGGCAGGGAGAAAGCGCTGGCGGCCACCGCGACGGCTCCGGGGGTGGGACGCTGGGAAGCAATGAGCGCTCCGCCACCGCTGCGGGAGGCTTTCGGCATGTAGTCGCGCAGCAGCGCGGCCATGTGATCGTCGCGGCTGCGGCCGCTCTTTCCGCCCATGACGACGGCGATGACCCGACGACCGTTGTCTTCCACCGACGTCACGAGGTTGAAGCCGGACGCGCGGGTGTAGCCGGTCTTGATGCCGTCGACGCCCTTGATGCGGCCGAACATGCGGTTGTGCGTAGTGATCGTCTGCTTGCCGTACTTGAAGGAGCGGGTGGAAAAATAGTCGTAATATTGCGGGAAGTGCTCGCGCAGCGCGATGCCGAGGATCGCCATGTCGCGCGCGGTCGTATGCTGGGCGCTGTTAGGCAGGCCGTGAGCGTTACGGAACTGCGTCGAGTTCATGCCGAGCTGGCGCGCCTTGGCGGTCATCATCCGCGCGAAGCCTGCCTCCGAGCCGCCGAGCATTTCGGCAACGGCGGTCGCGACATCGTTGGCCGAGCGCGTGACCAGCGCACGGATGGCTGTGTCGACAGAGATCGAGCCGCCGGGCTTGACGCCGAGCTTCGTAGGCGGTTCCGCCGAAGCATTTTTCGAAAAGGGGATGGCGGTCTTCGTGGAGATACGCTTCGCGTTCATCGCCTCGAAGATCATGTAGATGGTCATCATCTTCGTCAGGGACGCGGGATATCGCCGCTCGTCCGCATTGCGCGAAAACAGCACCTGTCCGTTGCGCGCATCCATCACATAGGCCGCATAGCGGGCATTGGCCGAAGCCGACCCTGCGCCTGCCACGGTGAACACAACGACCGCCAACATGGCGACGAAAATGCTGCGAGTGTTCGAGATTTGCGAGATAAAGCCTGCCAACGCCTGACGCACAACCATAGCTACACTTCTACTGAAACCGACTGATGCCCAAACCCGCCCCCGGGATTGTCGGCCACGATAAAAGCGAGCCCGTTACCAATCCGTTTATGGTAACCGGCCCGTTCACCAATTTCGTCAACTTCTAGGAAAGAATCCGCTCTGGGGGCTGGCTTTTGCCGGCTTCAATGCGGCCCATTGACTTTTTGTGCAGTGCAACATAAATAGGGTGCAACGCATTAGGGATGCGGAAAACCCCACCTCCAACGGAAGGTAGCATTCAGATGATTCAGTCGTTCGAAGACGTCAGCAAGGCTGGCAAGGAATTCATGGATACCGGCCTCAAGAGCTTCGCCGCCCTGTCGAAGAACGCGCAGGCGATCACCGTCGAGGCCACCGAATACTCGAAGAAGGCCTTCGAGAGCGGCACCGCCGCTTTCGAGAAGCTGACCTCGGCCAAGTCGCTGGACAAGGCTGTCGAAATCCAGACCGACTACGCCAAGCAGGCTTACGAAGGCTTTGTCGCACAGGCCACCAAGATGGGTGAGCTCTATGCCGAGATGGCCAAGGACGCCTACAAGCCTTTCGAATCGGTCGTCGCCAAGGCGAAATAATCCGCATCGAAATCGTTGTCGCGCGGGCGTTTGTCCGCCGATATGCCCGGTCGCGGCTTCGCGGCCGGGTTTTTTGTCGTTTCAGAGTGCGAAGTGCTGTACGTCGCACGCGAATTCGCGTGTCTGCGACGCGAGCCGTATTGTCAGCAAGAAAGAAGGCCTTAAAATTCCATGATGAGTGCCTACATGTCGTGCCTTGAAGGAAGCGCGCGCAACTGGAAGGATGCGGAGACGAGTGGCGGGGTACCCATGCCGGAACTGGTGACGAGGATGCAGGGTGACGATGACCGGGCCAACGGTCCCGGACGCGGCACCGCAGTCATCACCCGCACCAAGCCGAAAACCAAGAAGCCGTCGCTTTATCGCGTGCTCATCCTCAACGACGACTACACCCCGATGGAATTCGTGGTCCACGTTCTGGAACGTTTTTTCCAGAAAGATCGTGAGGCGGCGACCCGCATCATGTTGCATGTTCACAATCACGGTGTCGGCGAATGCGGGGTCTATACATATGAAGTGGCCGAGACCAAAGTGACCCAAGTCATGGATTTCGCCCGCCAGCACCAGCATCCGCTGCAATGCGTGATGGAAAAGAAATGAGGTTCTGAATGCCGGCTTTCTCGCAAGGCCTCGAACGGGCGCTGCACCAGGCGCTGACCTTTGCAAACGAGCGTCACCACGAATATGCGACGCTCGAACACCTGCTGCTCGCGCTGCTCGACGACGGTGACGCCGCCGCCGTGATGCGTGCATGCAACGTCAATCTCGAAGAATTGAAGCAGACCGTCCTGTCCTATATCGACACCGAGCTCGACAATCTCGTGACCGGCTACGACGAGGACTCGAAGCCGACTGCAGGCTTCCAGCGCGTCATCCAGCGCGCCGTCATCCATGTCCAGTCATCCGGCCGCGAGGAGGTGTCCGGCGCCAACGTGCTTGTTGCGATCTTCGCCGAGCGCGAGAGCCACGCCGCCTATTTCCTGCAGGAACAGCAGATGACCCGTTACGACGCGGTCAACTACATCAGCCACGGCATCGCGAAGCGGCCGGGCTCGTCGGAGGCTCGTGCACCGCGCGGCGCCGAGGACGAGCAGGGCGGCCAGCCAGGCGCGGGCGAGGGCGAGGACGGCGGGAAGAAGAAGCAGCAGGACGCGCTGACGGCCTACTGCGTCAACCTCAACGTCAAGGCCCGCCAGGGCAAGATCGACCCGCTGATCGGCCGCGAGGCGGAGATCAACCGGACGATCCAGGTGCTCTGCCGCCGTTCCAAGAACAATCCGCTTTATGTCGGCGACCCGGGCGTCGGCAAGACTGCGATCGCCGAGGGTCTGGCCAAGCGGATCGTCGAGGGCGATGTGCCTGAAGTGCTTCACGACGCCACCATCTTCGCGCTCGACATGGGCACGCTGCTGGCCGGCACGCGTTATCGCGGTGACTTCGAGGAGCGGCTGAAACAGGTCGTGAAGGAACTCGAGGACTACCCCGGGGCCGTTCTGTTTATCGACGAAATCCACACCGTGATCGGTGCGGGCGCGACATCGGGCGGGGCGATGGATGCCTCGAACCTGCTCAAGCCGGCCCTTTCTTCGGGCGCGATCCGCTGCATCGGCTCGACCACCTACAAGGAGTTCCGCCAGTTCTTCGAGAAGGACAGGGCGCTTGTCCGCCGCTTCCAGAAGATTGACGTGAACGAACCTTCGGTCGAGGACGCGATCTCGATCATGAAGGGGCTGAAGCCCTATTTCGAGAAGTTCCACAAGGTGAAGTACACCAACGAGGCGATCAAGGCCGCCGTGGAGCTGTCCTCGCGCTACATCAGCGACCGCAAGCTGCCCGACAAGGCGATCGACGTGATCGACGAGACGGGCGCATCGCAGATGCTGCTACCCGAATCGCGCCGTAAGAAGACGATCTCGATCAAGGAGATCGAGGCCACCGTGGCGACCATGGCGCGCATTCCGCCCAAGACCGTCTCCGCCGATGACGAGAAGGTTCTCGCCAGCCTGGAGGATGAGCTCAAGCGCGTCGTCTACGGCCAGGACACGGCGATCACGGCGCTGTCGTCGGCGATCAAGCTGGCGCGCGCCGGGCTGCGCGAACCGGAGAAGCCGATCGGCTCCTACCTGTTCTCCGGCCCGACCGGCGTCGGCAAGACCGAGGTCGCCAAGCAGCTCGCAGCCTCTCTCGGCGTCGAGCTTCTGCGCTTCGACATGTCCGAATACATGGAACGCCACACGGTCTCGCGGCTGATCGGCGCGCCTCCCGGCTATGTCGGCTTCGACCAGGGCGGGCTCCTGACCGACGGCGTCGACCAGCATCCGCATTGCGTGCTCTTGCTCGACGAGATCGAGAAGGCGCATCCGGACCTGTTCAACATCCTGTTGCAGGTGATGGACCATGGCAGGCTGACGGACCACAACGGAAAGCAGATCGATTTCCGCAACGTGATCCTCATCATGACGACCAATGCGGGCGCGGCCGACCTTGCGAAGGCTGCGATCGGCTTCGGCTCTTCGAAGCGCGACAGCGACGACATGGAGGCGATCAACCGGCTGTTCACGCCTGAGTTCCGCAACCGTCTCGACGCGATCATCCCGTTCGGCTCTCTGCCGGTGCCGGTGATCCATCAGGTCGTGCAGAAGTTCGTCATGCAGCTCGAGGCCCAGCTCGCCGAGCGTCGTGTGACCTTCGACCTGACGCGGGAGGCGATCGCATGGCTCGCAGACAAGGGCTACGACGAACGCATGGGCGCTCGTCCGCTATCGCGGGTCATCCAGGAGCACATCAAGAAGCCACTGGCCGACGAGGTTCTTTTCGGCAGGCTGAAGAAGGGCGGCACGGTGCGTGTCTCGGTGATCAAGACCGAGGCCGGCATCGAAGTCCTCAATCTCGAAGCGCTTGCCGACGAGACGCCGGTCAAGCCGAAGAAGGAAGAGCCGGAACAGCGGCCGGTGAAGCGCAAGGCGGCGAAGAAGGCACCTGCGAAGGCGACGGCATCAGCCGCCAAGGCAAAGAGCGAGCCGAAGGGCAAGCAGCCGCCCAAGCGCAGCATCGTCCCGCAATTGCCGCGCAAGTAACGATCCAACCGTGACGGGCCGCAGCGGCCCGTCACGGCCTCTCGCACGACGCCCGCGAAAGTTGCGGGATCGGCGACGAGCCATATCGCGCTGAATCGTTCGGTGTGATATGCGGCCACAAGATATGGCCGAAGACCTCCCTCATCCTCCCCACAAGGCTTCCGACTACCGACGCTGGTTCCTGAAAGGCGTCGTCGCATCTGCGTCAATACCGGCGCTGATCCTTATCAGCGCATTCGTCGGTTTCGCCGGCCTGGCACGTGAAGCAGGCATCACGCTGCCGCAGGCTGTTTTCATGACCGGCATGGTCTGGGCGCTGCCTGCCAAGGTTGTGCTGATCGGCGCGATCATCTCCGGTAGTTCGCTGCCTGCGGCCGCTTTCGCGGTGGCGCTCTCCTCCGTGCGGCTGACGCCGATGGTTGTATCCCTCGTTCCGGAACTGAAGACCGAACGGACGCGGCCGTGGGTGCTCTACCTGCTTTCCCATTTCGTGGCGGTGACATCCTGGGTACTGGCGATGGAGCACCTGCGGACAGTGCCGCGCGACATGCGCACGGTCTACTATGGCGGGCTCGGCGGCACTCTGGTCCTGACCAATATGATCGTGGTCACGATCATGTATGCGGTTGCAGGAAGCCTGCCGCCGGTGTTTTCCGCGGCGCTGTTGATGATGACGCCGATCTACTTCCTGACATCGCTATGGGGTTCGGCGCGCGAAAGCGCCAGCCATTTCGCGATGATCTTCGGGTTGGTTCTCGGGCCTGTGTTCCACGTCATGTTGCCCGGTTTCGATCTGCTTGCGGCGGGCATTATCGGCGGTGCCGCCGCTTACCTCGTTCATAAAATGCGCAAGGGCAGGGGAGCATCGACATGACTTTCGATGCATTTGATGCCTGGTGGTGGCCCTATCTGTTCATCCTCGTCGGCGGCTGGCTGGCGACCGACGCATGGCGTTTCCTGGGTGTCTATCTCGGAGGCCGCCTGCGCGAGGATACCGATGCGCTGGTGCTGGTACGTTCGCTGGCGACGGCCCTGGTGGCGGCCGTGATCGGCAACCTCATCGTCTTTCCGAGCGGTGCGCTTGCAGCCGCGCCGCTGGCGCTGCGGCTGCTGTCCGCGGCTGCGGGTTTCGGCGCCTATCTTCTGGTGCGCAAGAGTGTGCTGGTCGGCATCCTGACGGCGGAGGCCGTGCTGATCGCCGGCCTCTATCTGATCGGCTTCAACGGCGGCTGATCAAGTCTCGGCGAGCGCAGCCCTGATCTTTTCGGCATTCGCCGCCAACACCCCTTGGTCCTCCATCTGTCCGGTATGCGGCTTGAGGCTGACGCCTTGAAAGCGCGGGATGATGTGAACGTGCAGGTGAAACACCACCTGTCCGCCGGCCGGCTCGTTGAACTGCTGCACCGTCACCCCGTCGGCCGAAAACGCTTTCATGACGGCGCGGGCGAGCTTCTGCGTCGTGGCCGCCACGGCCGACAGGCTCGCCGGCTCGACATCGAGAATATTGCGCGACGGCTTCTTGGGAATCACCAGGCAATGGCCGTCGCCGCGCGGCATGATGTCCATGAAGGCGAAGGTGTCCGCGTCTTCGTAGAGCTTGTGGGCCGGCATGTCGCCGCGCAGAATCTTGGCAAAGACGTTGTCGGGATCGTAGGCGGGCTGGCTCATCGCTTCCTCGGTTATTGCGGAATGGTCGCCGCATGTTTCGGTGCTAGCCTCGCCGGCGTCAACCTCGCTCGATTCGCACGGGTGCCGTCATGAACTATGTTTTTCTCTCCGTCGCCATCGTCTTCGAGGTCATTGCCACGACGGCGCTGAAGCAGACGGAAGGCTTCACCCGGCTGCTGCCGTCACTGGTCACGGTAACCGGCTATGCGCTCGCCTTCTATTTCCTGTCGTTGCCGCTCAGGACACTGCCGGTCGGCATCATCTATGCGATCTGGTCCGGTGTCGGCATCGTGCTGATCACCGCGATCGGCTGGATCTGGTTCCGCCAGGTGCTTGACCCGGCTGCGATGATCGGCATCGCTCTCATTATCGCCGGCGTGCTGGTCATAAACCTGTTTTCAGACACGCTCGCCCACTGATCCGTTCAGGCTTTCCTGAACGGCGCGCGTTCTTCCAGATAGTCGCCGATCATCTCGACCTCGCGGCGTTCGCGGTCGAGATAGTCCGCCACCGCGTGGCGCAGCCCCGGATGAGCGATGTGATGCGCGGAATGCGTCGTCACCGGGCGGTAGCCGCGCGCCAGCTTGTGCTCGCCCTGCGCACCGGCTTCCACGGTCTTGAGACCCTTTGCGATCGCGAAATCGATGGCCTGATGGTAGCAGACCTCGAAATGCAGGAACGGATGATCCTCGATGCAGCCCCAGTTGCGGCCATAGAGCGTCTCCGAGCCGATGAAATTGATGGCCCCGGCAATGTAGCGCCCGTCGCGGCGGGCCATCACCAGCAGGATGTCGTCGGCCATGCGCTCGCCGACAAGCGAGAAAAAGCGGCGGTTGAGATAGGGGCTTCCCCATTTGCGCCCGCCGGTATCCATATAGAAGGCATAGAAGTCGTCCCATGCCGCCTCGGTCAGGTCGCGTCCCGTCAGCCAGTCGATCTCGATGCCGGAGACCAGCGCCTCGCGCCGTTCGCGCTTCAGCGCCTTGCGCTTGCGCGAGGCGAGCGTGTCCAGGAAGTCGCCATAGGTGGCATAGTCTTCATTGAAGAAATGGAACTGCTGGTCGGTCCGATGCAGAAAGCCGGCCTGTTCGAGTGCATCGACATCGCGGGTTTCAGCAAAGGTGACGTGAACCGATGACGCTCCGATCCGCGCGCAAAGCGCCTTCAACCCTTCGGCAAGCGCCTGCCGGGCCGCTGAACCGTCGCTGCCGCGCGGCGTCAGCAATCGGGGTCCGGTGGCAGGCGTGAACGGCACCGAGACCTGCAGCTTCGGATAATACGCTCCGCCGGCGCGTTCGAAGGCATCGGCCCAGCCGTGGTCGAAGACATATTCTCCCTGACTGTGGTTCTTCAGGTAGCAGGGGACGGCGCCGATGAGCGCGCCGTCCGGTGTCTCCAGCCTCAGGTGCTGTCCCAGCCAGCCCGTGCGCCGGTCAGCACAACCGCTTTCCTCCAGCGAAAGAAGAAAATTGTAGGATATGAAAGGGTTGTATGGTGTTTCTTCACCGCCGCGCGTTGTTCCGGCGAGGGCTTCCCACTCGCTTCGCGAGAACGCCGCAATGCTCGGCACGACGCGAATGACGAATTCGCCGCCGGATTGCGCTTCCTCGTCGCACCTGTCGCTCATGGCTTCTTAGATACGACAGCCATTGTGCGATGCAAGATCGGCCAGCTCGATTTGCCGCCCCTAGGCTTCGAAACCTTCGAAGGTCATCTGGTCGGCATGGGTGAACGTGACCTCTCGCGCCTGATCGTTGCGGACGGTCCATGTGATGACCGGCATGGCAAGCTTTTCCCGCACGAAACTGACGAACGGATTGGGCAGGTCGTGCACCCCGAACGAGACGAACGAGATCGGGTGCGCCAGCATCGAGAAATGGGCTTCGAGATCGCGGACCGTTCGTCCGTGCGCCGTCAATCCGGCCGGAATGCCAGGGGCGTCGCTGGCGAACTGGCGAACGAGCCAATGGTCGAACGACATGATCGCGGCTTTGCCTTCATAGTGTGACAGTTCTTTCGCGACGGCGGCGACCAGCCCGTCATCCTTGCCCTCGGTACCCTTCAGCTCGATCACCAGCGGCACGCGGCCACCAACCAGTGCCAGCATCTCGGCAAGCGTCGGCACATGGTCGGCCGTGCCGCCGATCTGCATCTGCGCGAGGCTCGCGACGGTCTGTTCGTAGACGAAGCCCTCGCGGCCGACGAGCCGGTTGAGGACGGCGTCGTGGAAGACGACTGGCACGCCGTCCGAAGACAGATGCACATCACACTCGATCGCGTAGTTCCTGTCGGCCGCGGCATCGAATGCCGAGAGGGTATTTTCCCAGCGTGCGTTGTTGAGGTCGTGGTAGCCGCGATGGGCGATCGGACGGCTGGTGAGCCAGGAGATCTCGGTCATGGATGTGGTGGTCGCTATTTGAGTTCGACGATGGCTTCGATTTCGACTGCTGCGTTCAACGGCAGCACCGCCACGCCGACGGCCGATCGCGCATGCTTGCCGCGCTCGCCCAGTGCCTCGGCCAGAAAGTTCGACGCGCCGTTGGCGACAAGATGCTGTTCGGTGAAGTCCGGGGCGGAAGCTACAAAGACAGTGATCTTCACAATCCGCGCGATCTGCTCGAGGTCGCCGGTAGCCGCGTGGATCTGTGCCAGGATATTGATGGCGCACAGCTTCGCCGCCTGCTTGCCCCCTTCGGTGTCGAGGTCGCGACCGAGCAGGCCGGTCATCAGCTTGCCTGCCTCAAGAGGCAGTTGACCTGCCGTCATCAGCAGCTTGCCGCTTTGGGCATAGGGCACGTAGTTGGCGGCGGGTGCTGCCGCCACAGGCAACGTCACCCCAAGCGCATCGAGGCGTTTTTGGATTGTGTCGGGCATGGTCTATTCCTTATGCTGCGGGGCAGGCGAGGGAACGGCTTCCGATAGCGCCCTGCTTCTGCCACGAATATTTCCTGTGGTGAATAGAGAGAATGCGGACCTCGCCGCGCTTCGGAGATTTGTTCATGCGCATTGTGCGCCTTGCCCTGCCTGCCTTTCTGTCCGCCGTCCCGGCAACCGTGCTGCCCGCCCATGCGGGCGCCCTGATACCGCACCGCGCGGTCTACGATCTGTCCCTCGACGAAGCGTCCGACCGCTCGGGAATCACCGGCATCACCGGCCGGATGGTCTACGAGTTTAACGGGTCGGCCTGCGAGGGCTATACGGTGACGTTTCGCTTCGTCACCCAGATAGACACCGCCGACATGTCGCGGATGACCGACCAGCAGACGACCAC
>JAEWFU010000025.1 GCA_023388675.1 Pseudomonadota bacterium
CTATCGTCGTGTTGCCGCCGGCCTGTGGCTCCGCATCGAATTTCCAGCGTATGTCGGCGGCGTCGGGCGGCAGCGGCGAGGGCAGGCCGAGACCGCCGAACTCGTCGCCGATCTCGAACGGCGCCGCCCAGAAATGCGCGGAGCGGCCGACCGTGACCGAGCCGACGGGGTTGGCCGCGGCCAGCGCGCCGACCGTGATGCCATTGGCAAGCATGGTCGAGGCGGAGCCGAGCCCGCCCTTGAGGCCGGACGACAGCGCGCCGCAGCCGGCGCCGACGCTGCCGACACCGAAATCGACGGCCGCGTTGCGTATCGCCGCATAGCCGAGGTCGCGATAGGGCGGGTAGCGGCCCCAATCCTTGTCGCCGCCATTGATCAGGTCGAAGAGGATCGCGGCCGGCACGATCGGAACGCGCTGGCCGCGCACCTCGACGCCGACGCCATCCTCGCGCAGTGCTGCCTGGACCCCGGAGGCTGCGTCCAGCCCGAAGGCCGAGCCGCCAGAAAGGACGAGCGCGTGGATTTCCTTCAGCGAATTATGGGGCTCCAGAGCATCGGTCTCGCGGGTGCCGGGTGCACCGCCCAGAACCTGCACGGCAGCGACCGCAGGCCGGTCGGGAACGACGACGGTGACGCCGCTTTTGAGACGCTCGTCCTTCGCATTTCCGACGCGCAATCCCGCGACGTCGGTGATGAGGTTTTTCGGTCCGGTTCGGAAAGGCATGCAGTCACTCTACGGGAAGGAAGCGCTCGCCGTCGTAGCGAAGGAGCTGGAAAAGGTTTTCAGACAGATCGCCCTTGTCGTCGAAGGAAAGCGTGCCGATGAGCGTATCGAAACTGCCGGCCGACAAGACATCCGCGACCGACCTGTTCCCGGCGTCGGCGGCAGCGAGGGCCTGTGCGGCGATCTCCACCGAGATGTAGGAGGGAACGACGTAGCCCTCGGGTACGATGCCCGTCTCCGTGAAACGCTCCACCGCTTCCTCGTCCAGCATCTCGGCCCATTCCGGCATGCCGATCATGAGCGTTCCTGGCGCCAGCGGAATCTCGCCGGTGGCGCGCAACGCATCTCCGCCGGCAATCGTCGGCTCGTAGTCGAGGCCGGCCGCGTCTCGCGCTATGATCGCTACGTCGTCACGGTCGCCGCCGACGAAGACGTGGGTGGCGCCCGCCCGACGCAGCCGTGCGACCAGTCCGACCTGGTTGTCCGACTGCGGGCGGAAGGTATCGAGGAATACCGGCTTGAGGCCTGCCAGTTCCACCGCAAACCGGAGCGACTCGGCCAACTCACGCCCGTAGATCGTTCCGTCGTCGACGATGGCAAACAGTTCGTCGCGCCAGCGCGCCACGAGTATGTCCGCAACGGCGGAGAGTTCGGCGTCGGCGCGAGGAGCTGCCCGCCAGACGAGCCACCCCTCGCGGGTGCGCCGGTCGGTGATGCCGCTGTTGCGCACGCCGGACGTCACGACCGGGATGCCGGCATCGCGCAGCAGCGGCAATGCCGCTTCCAGCGCTTCCGAACACAGGAAGCCGACGGCGATGCTGACTTCGGCGTCGATGAAGGCGCGGGCCGCGCGCTCCCCGCCGGCAACATCGCAGGCGTCGTTCTCCACGATCAATTGTTGTCCGCCCAGCCGTGCGGCAATCTCCGCGCCGTCGCGCATCTGCTGGCCCAGCAAGGCCAGCGGCCCCTCGAGCGGTGCGGCAAGCCCGATCCGCTCCGCCGCTGCATGGCCGATGCCTGCAAGCGTGACGGCGCAAGCCAGGAAAAGGGATGGGAAGGGGGGACGCATGAAGCTTTGCCGACGCCGTCAATTCGTGGAAAGTGCGTCAACTTGGTAAAGGCTGGCGGGAGAGGGCGCAACAGGCTAGAGCGGGGCAGGGTCCGGTGCGGCGCTTGGTTGCGTGCCCCGCGGAACCTATATGCGATTGGGTTGAAAATGCGGGAAACGCGGTGCTGAAGAAGAATGCTGTCGAGCCGCGCCTCTATCGGGAGGCGATGAGCCGTTTTGCCGGTGCGGTGCATGTGGTGACGACCGACGGCCCTTATGGGCGCCGCGGTGTGACCGTCATTGCCGCATGTTCCGTATCGGACGATCCGCCGACGATTCTCGTCTGCCTCAACCGCGTCAAAACGGACAATGACTGCTTTGCACAGAACGGCGTTTTCGCGCTGAATACGCTGGCCACCGAGCAGCGCCCGCTCGCCGACGCGTTTTCCGGTCTCACCGGCCTTTCGCAGGAGGAACGTTTTGCGCTGGCCCAGTGGGAAACCGAGGCCTCGGGCGCTCCCGTATTGTCTGGAGCGCTCGCTACGTTCGACTGCCAGCTTGTCGAAGCGAAGGATTTCGCGACGCATCGCGTGCTGTTCGGCAAGGTGACAGGCGTACGGATCGGCGATAGCCTTGATCCGCTGATCTATCATCAACGCGCCTACCGCGTGCTCGGGTAGCGCCCTTCGGAGAGACCATGGCCGATACACGTCCGCGCCCGGTGCCGGGATCGATCGACGAGACAGTCGAGATGCTTGCCGGTGCGGATTATGTCGCCGACCGCGCCCTGGCGACCGTGCTTTTCCTCAGCCTGCGCATGCAGCGGCCGCTGTTTCTCGAAGGCGAGGCTGGTGTCGGCAAGACCGAGATCGCCAAGGTGCTTTCGTCGGCGTTGGGCCGCAGGCTCATCCGCCTGCAGTGCTATGAAGGGCTCGACGTCTCCTCGGCGGTCTACGAATGGAACTACGCCGCGCAGATGATCGAAATCCGCATGGAGGAAGCGACCGGCGAGACGAGCCGCGTGGCCATGGAGCGCAACGTCTTTTCCGAAAAATACCTGATCCGCCGTCCGGTGCTCGACGCGCTGACGGGCGACAAGGGGGCGGCACCGGTCTTCCTCATCGACGAGCTCGATCGCACGGACGAGGCCTTCGAGGCGTTCCTGCTGGAAATCCTGTCCGACTGGCAGGTGACTGTTCCGGAACTGGGCACCATCCGCGCTGCGGAGCCGCCGCTGGTCATCATCACCACCAACCGCACGCGCGAGATTCACGACGCGCTGAAGCGGCGCTGCCTCTACCACTGGGTCGACTATCCGGACGCGGCGCGCGAACTGGATATCGTCCACCGCAAGGTGCCGCAGGCCAATGCGCGGCTTTCGGCCGAAGTAGTCTCCTTCGTCCAGAAACTTCGCCAGATCGACCTGTTCAAGGCTCCCGGCGTGGCCGAAACGCTGGACTGGGCCGGCGCGCTGACCGAGCTCGACAAGGTGGCGCTCGATCCGGAAACCGTTTCGGACACGATCGGGGTGCTGCTGAAATACCAGGACGACATCGCGCGCATCGGACAGGGTGAGGGACGCCGTATCCTCGACGAAGTGAAGGCCGAGCTGGCCGCGGCGGAATAGCCTCCGATGGCCGAGACGACTATACCCGCGACGGCCGACCCACAGGGGCGCATTGCCGACAACATCGTCTATTTCGCCCGCGCTCTGCGCAAGGCCGGCATGCGGGTCGGCCCGGCGGCCGTCAAGGATGCCATCGAAGCCGTGCTTGCAGCGGGCATTGGCGGGCGTGACGATTTCTACTGGACGCTGCATTCCGTGCTGGTGAACCGGCGCGAGGACCATGCGACCTTCGACGAGGCGTTCCGGCTGTTCTGGAAATCGCGCGAGCTGATCGAAAAGATGATCGCGATGTTCTCGCCCGTGGCGCCCGACAGCCGCGAACGGGAGAAAAGCCGGGCTGCTGAAACGCGGGTTGCCGACGCGCTGTTCGAGGGCCATCGCAAGAACCAGCCGGTGCAGGAACGTCCGGAGATCGAGGTGGACGCGCGTTTCACCGTTTCCGGCAACGAAATCCTGCGACAGAAGGATTTCGCGCAGATGACGGCGCGTGAGCTGGCGGAAGCCAAACGCGTGATCGCCGGGCTGAAACTCCCATATGACCGCGTCGCGACCCGACGCTTCCGTCCGGACCCGCATGGGGAACGCCATGATGCGCGGGCCATGATGCGCGCAGCGCTGAGGACCGGGGGCGACCTGATCCCGCCGAAATTTCGCTCGGTGCGCGAGATTCACCCGCCGCTGGTCGTGCTGGCCGACATTTCCGGTTCCATGAGCCAGTACAGCCGCATCTTCCTGCATTTCCTGCATGCGCTGAGCGAAAGCCGCAGCCGGGTGCATACATTCGTCTTCGGGACGCGGCTGACGAACCTGACACGGCAGATGCGTCGGCGCGACCCCGACGAGGCGCTGGCCGAGTGTGCGGCGTCGGTGAAGGACTGGTCCGGCGGTACCCGCATCGGCGAGACGCTGCGGACCTTCAACCATCAATGGTCGCGGCGCGTGCTGGGGCAGGGCGCCATCGTGCTTCTCATAACCGACGGGCTGGAGCGCGAGGATACCGTGCTGCTCGAACAGGAGATGGCCCGGCTGCAACGATCCTGCCGGCGACTCATATGGCTTAATCCGCTGCTGCGTTTCGACGGGTTCGAGGCGCGTGCTCGGGGCGTGCGGGCGATGCTGCCGCATGTCGACGAGTTCCGGCCCGTTCATTCGCTGGAGGCGCTTTCCGACCTGGTACAGGCGCTTTCGGCCTCCCGCTCGCGCGAAGCAGACCCACGGCAATGGCTGGGTCTTGGCAGGCCGGCCCCCGCGTGACCATATTACGGTTGGAGGCTTCCAATGACACAGGTTGCGACACCCGACGAGACACGCGATCCCCTGATGATCGCCGAGGAATGGAAGAACGAAGGCAAGGACGTGGCAATTGCCACGGTCGTCGAGACCTGGGGCTCGGCGCCCCGTCCGGCCGGCAGCCATCTCGTCATCGATGCCGAAGGCAATTTCCACGGGTCGGTTTCAGGGGGCTGCGTCGAGGGTGCCGTGGTGGCGGAGGCGGTCGACATCATCTCTTCCGGAACGCCGCGCATGCTGGAATTCGGTGTTGCCGACGAAACCGCCTGGCAGGTGGGGCTATCCTGCGGTGGCCGCATCAGAGTCTTCGTCGAGCGTCTGGGGTGAAGCATGGACCCGACCGTTCTGAACACATTGAATGCGGAGCGCCGCGCCCGCAGGGCCGCAATTCTCGTGACCGATCTCGGTGATGGCTCAAGCCGCGTGGTGAGCGAGAGCGATGCCGTATCGGGGGCGCTCGGTGACGCGACCCGACAGGCCTTTCGCACCGGGCGGTCGCAGGCGATCGAGGTCGACGGGCGCACGCTGTTTCTGAATGCGCATCTGCCACCGCCGCGTATCGTCGTCATCGGAGCTGTACATATCAGTCAGGCGCTGGCGCCGATGGCGCGTCTGGCCGGTTTCGATGTCGAGATCGTCGATCCGAGGACCGCTTTCGCGACGCCGGAGCGTTTCCCGGAGGTGGAACTGCATGCCGAGTGGCCTCAGGATGTGCTCGCGCGCAGGCCGCTGGATGCATTCACGGCCCTGGCGGCGGTGACGCATGATCCCAAGATCGACGACTTTCCGTTGCTTTCCGCACTCGAGGCCGGATGCTTCTATGTCGGGGCGCTCGGCAGCCGCAAGACCCATGCCAAGCGGGTTGAACGCCTCCTGTCTCAGGGGGCGACACAGGCGCAAATCGACCGAATTCACGCGCCGATCGGCCTCGACATAGGCGCTTCGAGCCCTGCCGAGATCGCGGTCGCGGTACTGGCGCAGATCGTGCAGGCCCTGCGCACGCGTGGCACCGAACGTGCCGGGGCTACGGTCGCGGCATGAAGTTCGGGCCGATCAGCGTCGATGAAGCGGAAGGCGCGATACTTGCCCATTCGGTGGCTGTAGAGGGCCGGAACTGGCGCAAGGCGACCGTGCTGGGCGCCGACGATATCGCCGC
This sequence comes from Pseudomonadota bacterium, assembly GCA_023388675.1. Taxonomy (GTDB): domain Bacteria; phylum Pseudomonadota; class Alphaproteobacteria; order Rhizobiales; family Rhizobiaceae; genus Aerobium. The sequence continues at coordinate 5,846 of JAEWFU010000025.1, forward strand.
CATGAAGGCGGCCGGGCTGGTCGAGGTGATCGCGGCGGTGCTCGAGCCGGGCGACCTCGACGAGAATGTCGCCGCTACGCATATTGCCGCCGGCCTTGCCGCACCGGGGATCGAGGTGCGACGCGCCGCGACCGGACGCGTCAACCTGCATGCCGAGGAAGCCGGCCTGTTCGTCGTGGATCGGGCTGCCATCGAAGCAATCAACGCGATCGATCCCGCAATCACCATCGCCACCTTGCCGGAGTTCGCGCCGGTGACGGCCGGCCAGATGCTGGCGACCGTAAAGATCATCCCCTTCGCCGTGGCCGGAGCTCTGGCCGAACGCGCCGCCGCAATCGCCGCGCGCGGCGGGGTCATCGGGTTGCACGGCTTCCAGCCGAGGCGCGTGGGGCTCGTGCAGACGGTGTTGCCGTCGGTCAAGCAGAGCGTGCTGGACAAAACCGCGCGACTGACGGCGGAACGGCTTGGACGGTCCGGAAGCGAGATTGCGCGCGAGCTGCGCACGGCGCATGACGAGACCGAGGTGGCGGACGCGATCCTCGCACTGCAGGACGAGTCGGACGTCGTCATCGTGTTCGGAGCGTCGGCCGTGTCGGATGGCGACGACGTGATCCCGGCGGCAATCAGGCGAGCCGGCGGCACCGTGACCCGCGTCGGCATGCCGGTCGACCCCGGCAACCTCCTTGTTCTCGGCGAACTCGACGGCCGGCCGGTGATCGGCGCGCCCGGATGCGCCCGCAGCCCCAGGCTCAACGGCTTCGACTGGGTGCTCGACCGGCTTGTCGCCGGTGTCGCCGTCGGCGACCGCGAGATCGCCGGCATGGGCGTGGGC
>JAEWFU010000035.1 GCA_023388675.1 Pseudomonadota bacterium
TGATGAAGAACATCGAAAGTCCGAGCGCCGTGACATCGACGGCCGGTGCGTCGAGCCCCATAAAATGGCCGGCGAAGAATGCGACCATGAACGGCACCGTCACCACCGCTACGAGACTGATGATGCCTGTCAGCGAGATCGACAGCGCGAGGTCGCCCTTGCCGTATTTCGTCAGCACATTGGAGGTCACGCCGCCGGGGCAGAGCGACAGGATCATGACGCCGATCGCGAGTTCAGGCGGCAGTTTGAAGATCACGGCCAGCGCATAGGCGACAACCGGGATAAGGAGGAGCTGCGATGCCGCGCCGACGGCAAAGGCCTTCGGCTGCAGCAAAACGCGGCGGAAATCGGCCAGCGTCAGGCCCAGACCCAGCGAGAACATGATGATTGCCAGCGCGAGCGGCAGGAATACGGTCAGAAGCATGTCTATTGGTCCCCCCAACGGCTGCCCTCCCGCAGCCTCGCCAATCCTTAGCGAAAGCCGGTACGGCAGACAAATGCGTCGAACCTAAACAAAGGGCGACCCGACCGATGCCGGATCGCCCTTATGGCGACAGTGGAGCTGACCGTCGCATGTCGGCGGCGCCCGTCCCCTGGGCGGACCGCCATCCCCTGCTCCGGAACTAGATCACGACCACCTTGGCTCCGACGGGCACGCGGTCGTAGAGATCTATGACGTCCTCGTTGCGCATGCGAATGCAGCCCGACGATACGGCCTGACCGATAGTCGAGGGCTGGTTCGTCCCGTGGATGCGATAAAGTGTCGACCCGAGATAGAGCGCGCGCGCGCCGAGTGGATTCGCAGGACCGCCTTTCATGTGCGCAGGCAAGATCCGCCCCTTCTTCTTCTCGCGGGCGATCATCTCCGCCGGCGGGCGCCAGTCGGGCCATTCCGCCTTGCGGGTCACCTTGTGCGCGCCCGCCCACTCGAAGCCCGGCTTGCCGGTGCCGACGCCGTAGCGACGCGCCTGTCCGCCGGTCTCGACGAGGTAGAGCAGGTGCTGGGTTGTATCGATGACGATGGTGCCGGGGCCATGCGGCCCGTCATAGGCAACGACCTGCGGCAGGAATTTAGAGTCGATCTGCGCACCGGCGTCACGTGTGGCGCTGGGTAGTGCTGCCGTCTGCACGTGGTCGGGGCCGGGAGCGATTGCAACACGTGCCCGTTCACGGACGACCGGTTGCGGCGCAACCCGCACCTCAACGCCGGGCAGACCGTGACGCACGGGTTGCCGTCGCTGCTGGCCCACCGGCGAGCGCTGCAATTGCATGACCCACGGCGCCGAAAGGTCCGGGCTGACGACCACCGGCGGGCGCTCGCGATAGCGCTCCTGCGCAATGGCCTGCGAAGCCAGACCGGTCAGGGCGGCGGCGACCGCTACGGAAAGAACATGTCTCATCGAACCCACTCGCAACATCTCGTCGTGAGAAAGCCGCAAACCGGGTGGCTGGCGGCTGTTTCTTGCGCGATTGTCAGGAGAGGCGACGCAAAAAGTGTGAACGGACTTCCGTAAAATGCCGCCTTTTGCGTAAACCTTCCGGTGTGGTTACCGCCCCGTTGAGCGGCATGGTAAAGGCGAACTTAAGGAAGCTTCCGAAGATGGATGGATCGAACGGCCTGGTGAAGGGCGAAGACGGAGCCGTGCGCTGCGCGTGGCATGGCAACCTGCCGGACTACCAGCGCTACCACGACGAGGAGTGGGGACAGCCCGTGGTCGACGACGTCAGGCTGTTTGAAAAGCTCTGCCTTGAGGGGTTCCAGTCCGGCCTGTCCTGGCTGACGATCCTGCGCAAGCGCGAGAATTTTCGGGCCGCGTTCGACGGCTTCGACTTTCGCAAGCTCGCCGTCGCCGACGAGGCCGTGGCGATCGAACTGCATCTGCAGAACCCTGGCATCGTACGCCATCGCGGCAAGATCGCCTCCGTCTACAACAATGCGCGCCGCGCCGTCGAGTTGGCCAAGGAGCGCGGCTCTCTGGCCGCATTTTTCTGGTCCTTCGAGCCGGCGTCGGACCAGCGTCCCGCAATACTCGACATTGCGGCCGTGCGCGCCATGCCGAAGACGGAGACCTCGACCCGCATCTCGAAGGAACTGAAGAAGCGTGGCTGGTCCTTCGTCGGCCCGACCACGGTCTACGCCTTCATGCAGGCCATGGGCATGGTCAACGACCATATAGAAGGCTGCATCTGCCGTGCCGAAGTGGAGCGGGCGCGGTCGGCATTGAAGCGTCCGCGCTAGGCAGTTCTTGCGCGATCGGGCCTGACAGTGACGCACGCCGTATTACGCCGGTCATCGACGGGCGGCAGTTTGGCACTAGTGACAGGTCAAGCCGCTTCGGCTAATTCCGGTCGCCCGGCAGACGCCGGCAACAAAGGCAGCGGACGGAATGCAATGGCCGAACTGGTAGAGACACTGGATGACCTCGCGGAAGGCTACGCGGCGATCTTCTGCGACGTCTGGGGTGTCGTTCACAACGGCATTCATCCGTTCCAGAACGCGGTGGATGCGCTGCGGCGCGCGCGAGAGAAGGGCAAAGCAGTCGTGCTCCTCACCAATTCGCCGCGCCCGAGCAAGGGCGTCGTCGAGCAACTGGGCGCGATCGGCGTTGCGGAGGATTGCTGGGACAGCATCGTTACCTCGGGCGACGTGACCCGTGACTTGATCAGCGACGGCCCCCACCGCGTCCTCCATATCGGCGACGAGCGCCAGCTTGCGATTTATGACGGGCTCGACGTCGAGCTGGTCGAGGAATTCGAGGCGCAGACGGTCGTTTGCACAGGCTTCCTCGACGACGAGACCGAATCGCCGGAGGATTACGCGGAGCTGCTGCAGCGCCTGCGTGCCCGCAACCTACCGTTCATCTGCGCCAATCCGGATATCGTGGTCGAGCGGGGCGACAGGTTGATCTGGTGCGCTGGCGCACTCGCCCGCGACTATGCCCAGCTTGGCGGCCGCACCGAGATCGCCGGCAAGCCGCACCGGCCTATCTACGAAGCCGCGCTGGAAGCTGCCGCCGGTGTTCTTGGCCGCGATGTCGACCGCAGCGAGGTGCTGGCGATCGGAGACGGCATGCTCACGGACGTGAAGGGCGCCGCCAGCAACGGTTTCGATG
>JAEWFU010000062.1 GCA_023388675.1 Pseudomonadota bacterium
CTGGCCGCCGTCGTGGCCGGCGGCATCGCGGTGGGCTATTACTATTACCGCAAGCCCTACCCGAACCCTCTCGAAGGCGACCTTGCGGAGGGTGAAGTCACATTCAATCCGTACCTGAAGATCGGCAGCGACGAGACCATCACCGTCATCGCGCCCCGCGCCGAAATGGGTCAGGGGATATCGACCACGCTGGCCGCCTTCGTCGCGGAAGAACTCGACGTGACGCTGGACCGCGTCAGGGTGGAGCACGGCCCTCCCTCCTATGCCTATTACAACGCGGCAATGCTGGAGGAAGGCGGCGGTTTCAACTTCTGGGACGACAGCTTTACCGCCGAGACGGTGCGCGGAATGATGGGCGTCGCGGGCAAGATGCTGGGCCTGCAGGCGACCGGCGGTTCGACCGCGGCGCGGGACGGCTTCGACAGGATGCGGCAGGCTGGCGCGGCCGCCAGGGCGATGCTGATCGACGCGGCGGCCGCACGTCTGGGCGTTGCAGCAACGGAACTCGAAACCGACAACGGCACCATCGTGCACAAAGCATCGGGCCGCAGCGTCACCTATGGCAGCGTCGCTATGGATGCCGCGAACGTGTCTCCACCGTCCGAGGTGCGGCTGAGGGAACCCGCGCAGTGGAAACTGCTCGGCAAGCCACAGCCGCGCGTCGACATGCTGGAAAAGGTCACGGGCGCGCCGATTTTCGGCATCGATGTCAGAGAGCCCGACATGCTGTTCGCGACCGTGCGTATGAGCCCGGTCTTCGGCGCCAAGCCGGTTCGATCCGATCTCTCGGCGGCGATGGCCATGCCCGGTGTCATAAAGATCGTGCCGATCGAGTCGACCTATGGCAGCGGCTTCGGCGTCATCGCGGAGAACACCTGGGCTGCCTTCAAGGCTGCGGAGGCGATCGAAGTCGAATGGGGCGAGCCCGCCTATCCCGCCACCCATGACGCCATCGTCGCAACGATCGCCGAAGCCGCACGCTCCGGTGACGCGACCGCGATGCGAAACGACGGCGACGTGGACGCCGCCTTCGCCGACGCCCCGCCCGAGCGCGTCATAGAGGCCGAATACGCAGTGCCCTACCTGGCGCACGCCCCGATGGAGCCGATGAACTGCACCGCGCGGCTGAAGGATGGCGTGCTGGATGTCTGGGCGCCGAACCAGATGCCAGTGCTCATTCGCTGGTTCTGCTCCGACATCGCCGGGGTCCCCGGCGAGCGCACCAATGTCCACACCACCTCTATGGGCGGCGCGTTCGGACGGCGCGGCGAACTGGACTACGCGCTCTATGCGACGATCCTCGCCAGGGAGACCGACGGACGCCCCGTGCAGGTGACGTGGACCCGTGAGGAAGATATGCGACGCGGGGTCTATCGGCCTGCTTCGGCCGGCGTTTTCCGGGCGCGCATCGGCGACGACGGCCTGCCGGTCGCGGTCGACATGCGCATCGCCGCGCAAAACATGATGGCATCGCTGACATCACGGCTGTTTCCGTCCCTGCCGGCCGGAGGTTCCGATCCATCGATCACCGACGGATCGCGCAATCAGCCATACACGATCCCCAACTACCGGGTCTCCGAGATTCAGGTGCCGCTGACTATCCCGGTCAGTTTCTGGCGCTCGGTCGGCAACTCGGTGAACGGCTTCTTCCACGAAGCTTTCATGGACGAGATCGCCCATGCGGGAGGTATCGATCCGGTGGAGATGCGGCGAAAGCTCATGGCCGACTTTCCGGCCGCCGTCGCAGTGGTCGACAAGGTTGCGGACATGTCCGGCTGGGGCGAGCCCCTGCCTGAAGGCAAGGCGAGAGGCTTCGCCTTCACCCTGTCATTCGGAAGCTGGTGCGGACAGGTCGTGCAGATCGCCGATACGCCGGCAGGCATCAAGCTGGAGAAGATGTGGATCGCTGTCGATGTCGGAACGGCGCTCGACCCCGGCATCATCGAAACGCAGATGACGTCCGGCGCGGTCTTCGGCCTCTCGGCTGCCATGGGTCAGGAACTGACCTTCAGGGACGGCATGGTCGAACAATCGAACTTCCATGATTTCGATGCCATGCGCATGCATCAGGCTCCCGAGTTCGAGGTCGCGGTGCTCGAGAACTTCCACAAGATGGGCGGCGTTGGCGAAGTCGGTACACCGCCCGCGGCACCGGCACTGGCAAACGCAATCTTCGCACTGACGGGCAAGCGCATACGCTCGCTGCCGCTCAGCAAGGAGGTTGCCTTCGCATGACTTCGAGACCCATCATCCTGGCTGCATTTGTTTCCTTGTTTGCGCCAGCGCCTTTGATGAGCGCCTCCGCGCAAACCACCCAGCAGGCAGAACCCGTCGTCGACCGTGAGCGCGGGCTTGCGGAGTGGGAGAAGGTTCACGCCGTTTTCTCGCATCCTCGCTGCGCCAACTGCCACGTCGAGGACGAGCATCCGCGCTGGTCAGGCCCTCACTACGGTGGAACGCGTTTCCATGCCTTCAATGTGCAGCGCGGTGATGACGGATCCGGTTTCGGCAATGCCGGCCTGCGTTGCACGACCTGTCATTTCGAGACCAATTCGCAGGCCCTGCACGGCCCGCCGGGTGCCGAGAACTGGCACCTCGCGCCGGTCGAGATGGTGTGGTTCGACAAGTCTTCGGCCGAGATTTGCGCGCAGATCAAGGATCCGGAGCGAAACGGCGGCCGCTCTCTGCAAGAGGTGGCACAACACGTGCGCGACGACGCACTGGTTGCCTGGGGCTGGGACCCGGGCCCCGGTCGGGAACCTGCACCGGGCAGCGCCGAGGAAACCTATAGTGCGATCCTGGCATGGGAGGCTGCCGGAGCTCCATGTCCTTGAATTTCCTGCAATCTGGTCAGCCTGCCGTGTCGAGCTATGGATGGTTGATCGTATCTGACTGCAAGCCGACGACATATTTGGAGCGGATGGTGTCGGATGCCGCTTTCGCCGAACGTCCTTGGTCGCAAAGGCTGACAACCCATTGTCAGGAGTGATCGGAAGATCACAAGTTCTGACTATGTTGCACCGCAAAATTGAGGTAGAACCCCGTGCTTTTCGCATTGATTGCGAACCGCCGGATTGAATGGGAAACAACGCACCCCCATATCGACGCCTTCCGTAGGGGTACACGACCCGCCGGGGCATCGCTCGCTGGATTTCGAAGAAAATGCCAAAGATCAAGTTCCACAAGGTAGCGGCGATCGCCGTTCTCATCGTCACCGCCGCATGGGTGGCAACCGGCGAATTCTCGTCGGTCGGCAGCGCTGCCGACGAAGAGGCCGCCGCCCCCACACCGGCAGAAACGCAGGAAGAGCAGGCGCCGCCGCGCACCGTAGCCGTGGTTCAGCCGCCACGCGTCGACCATTCCCGCGCGATCCGCTTGTCGGGAACGACGGACGCCGACAAGCGGGCCGTGCTTGCAACCCGCGCCGCCGGCATCGTCGAGGAATTGCCGATCCGCCAAGGGTCGCGCGTTGAAAAGGGCGATCTCATCGCCAAGCTGGAAGCCGAAGGCAAGGAAGCTTCCGTCGAAACCGCGCGGCAGTTGCTCGCCCAGCGCGAAGCAGAGGCCAACGCGGCACGCCGCCTTGCCGAAGCCGGCAGCCTCCCCAAGCTTCAGCTCGACAATGCGATCTCCGCGCTCGCTTCCGCGCGCTCGCAACTCGAGATGGCGCAGGCGGAACTCGACCGCAACACGCTTCGGGCACCGTTTGCCGGGATTATCGACAAGGTCGACGTCGAGCTCGGCAGCTCGGTCGGCCAGGGCGCGCAGGTTGCAACGATCATCAATCTCGACCCGATCCTGGCCCGCGGCGAGGTTTCGGAACGCGACCTCGCTTACGTGGAAACCGGCGACCGCGCCGATGTCCGTCTCGTCAATGGCATGACCGTCGAAGGCGAGATTCGATACATCAGCCGAGACGCAACCGCGGCCACCCGCACGTTCCGTGTAGAGGTTGCCGTGCCCAATGCGGACCGCAAGGTGCCGGCCGGGATGACCGCAGAGGTCACGTTGCGCGCCGATCCGGTTTCCGCAACGATCCTGCCGCGCTCGGTCGTCACACTCAGCAATGCGGGCGATCTCGGGATCCGAGCGGTCAACGCCAATAACGAAGTGGTGTTCTACCCGATCGATCTGGTCGACGACACGGCGACCGGGCTCGTCCTGGGTGGCATCCCCGCGGATGCGCGGGTGATCGTGGAAGGCCAGGAACTGGTCACCGAAGGCGACGTGGTGAACCCCGTCGAAGCCGATCAAGAAATGATCAAGAAGCTGGTCAGCGAAGCGACCGGCGGGACGCAATGAGCTCATGGACATCGTCAAACTTGCCATACGCAACGCAAGACTGACCCTCTCGGTCCTGCTGTTTCTGGTGATAGCAGGCGCTCTTGCCTATCAGGCAGTGCCGAAGGAAGCCGAACCCGACGTTGCGATCCCGATCATCTATGTGAGCCTGACCTATCAGGGCATCTCTCCGGAAGATTCGGAGCGTCTGCTGCTGCGGCCCGTCGAGACGAAGCTCAAGACGATCAAGGGCGTCAAGGAAATGCGCTCCTCCGCCTATCAGGGCGGCGGCTTCGTGCTACTCGAATTCGACCCCTCGACCGATCTGAAGACGGCGCTCGACGACACCCGCAGCAAGGTCGACGACGCGCGGGGCGACATCCCTCAGGGCGCGGAAGAGCCGACGGTTCACGAGGTCAACATCTCGGAGTTCCCGGTTCTGGTGGTCACGCTTTCAGGCCACGTGCCCGAGCGCGTTCTGACCAAGGCTGCCCGCGATTTGCGCGACCGTATGGAAGAGATCCCGGGCGTGCTCGAAGCCTCGCTGCAGGGCGCGCGCGACGACCTCGTCGAGGTCGTCATCGACCCGATGAAGCTGTCGTCCTATGGCCTGCGCCTCGACCAGATGATCCAGTCTGTCGGCGCGTCCAACAGTCTGGTCGCCGCCGGCGCCATTGAAGGCAACGAAGGCAAGTATGCCGTCAAGGTGCCTTCGCTCATCGAGACGGTCGAGGATGTCGCCAACCTGCCGATCGTCGCCGGCCCCAATGCGGTGGTACGTGCGCAGGACCTGGCGACCATCCGTTCGACCTACAAGGACGCCGAGACGATCACGCGCATCAACGGCGCGCCGGCGATCGCGATCGAGGTCAAGAAGCGCACCGGCGCCAACATCGTCGACACGATCAATGGCGCCAAGGCGCTCGCCGACCAGTTCGCCGAAGAGCTGCCGGAAGGCATGACCGTCACCTATACCCAGGACAAGTCGGTTTTCGTCAACCAGCTCCTGAACGACCTCCAGAACCACGTGCTCATCGCGGTCATCCTGGTCTTCATCATCATTCTCTACTCGCTGTCCGGCCGCTCCTCGCTGCTGATCGGCCTGGCGATCCCGTCGTCCT
>JAEWFU010000130.1 GCA_023388675.1 Pseudomonadota bacterium
TGCATGCCCATGCGGCCGGCGAGCGGCGCATAGATCTCCATCGTCTCCTCGGCGATGCGGAGCCGCTTTTCGGGCCGCATGTGGTCGAGCGTGCGCATGTTGTGCAGACGGTCGGCCAGCTTGACGAGGAGGACGCGGACGTCGTCGGAGATCGCGAGCAGCAGCTTGCGGAGGTTTTCGGCCTGCTCGGCCTTTTTGGAGACGAGGTCGAGTTTCTTGAGCTTGGTCAGGCCTTCGACCAGCTTGCCCATGTCGGGTCCGAACAGAGTGTCGATCTCCGCGCGGGTGGCGGAGGTGTCCTCGATCGTATCGTGGAGCAGCGCGACGGCAATCGTGGCCTCGTCCATGCGCATGTCGGTGAGGATTGCGGCGACTTCGAGCGGATGCGAGAAGTAGGGGTCGCCCGAAGCCCGCCGCTGATGGCCATGCTTCTGCATGGCATAGACATAAGCCTTGTTGAGCAGCGCCTCATTGACGTCCGGCTTGTAGCGCTGAACACGCTCGACAAGCTCGTACTGTCGCATCATGGGCGGAAATCCTGTCGCTCAAACGAAGACATGCGCCGCGCAGGCCTGCGGGCGCATGTTCTAGATAGACACGAATGCGCCGCCGATAAAGTGGCGGCGGCTGTGCCAGATATCAGAAATCGTCGCTCTTCTCCGGCGCAACGAGCCCCTCGATGCCGGCAAGCAGGTCTTCCTCCGACATGCGGTCGAAGGTGACGGCATCGTCTTCGGTCTCCGTCTCGGCGGAAGCGACGGTCGCGGCATCCGCAATCTCGGGCGCATCGACGGCTTCCGGCTCGTCGACCTCGACATGCTTCTGCAGCGAATGAATCAGGTCTTCCTTCAGGTCGCCCGGCGAGAGCGTCTCGTCGGCGATCTCGCGAAGTGCGACCACGGGGTTCTTGTCGTTGTCGCGATCGATGGTGATCGCCGCGCCCTGGGAGATCTGGCGCGCACGATGACCGGCCAGAAGAACCAGCTCGAAGCGGTTCTCGACCTTGTCGATGCAATCCTCAACGGTAACGCGGGCCATTTATCGCCCCTTTCATTGGTGGAATTGTCGGAGAGTTTGCCGGTCCATATCGCGAACGGAGCCGAAAAACAAGCTTCATGCTCCAAACCGGCAAACCTCCCGAGCAAGGCCCGCTCACATCGCGTGTTACTGGCCGTTCTTTTCCAGCCACGATCGGAGAAACGCGATCTCGTCCTCCTGCGCGGCGATGATCTCCTCGCTGAGCTTGACGAGTTCGGCATCGCCCTCGCCGCTTTCCAGATAGGCTTTGGCCATGTCGATGGCGCTCTGATGATGCGGAATCATCATGAGCGCAAAGTCGACGCCCGGTTTGCCGGTCATCTCCATCGCGGTCATATCGTCGTTCATCCTCGTCATGGCGTCCATATAGGCGCCCGAGGCCCCTTCCATCGAGGCTGAACCGTGACCACCGTGCGCGGTCTGGGCTTGAGCGACACCGGCGGCCAGACCGCAGGCAAAGACAATCGCGCCGAGCGAGGTGAGAATGCGAGACATCGAATACTCCATCTTTGAGTGACGATCGACGGCATGCGGCTTCCACCTGCTGGAAGGTCAAGGCGCGAAGTCCCTGCGTTTCGCCTCTTCGCGTAATCGTGATGCAAATTGCCCCAGGGCACCGTTCAGCCCCTTGGAATGAACAGATTGCAGCGTTATCTCAATTGGTAGCGGGTCCCCAACAACGTTGAGATTACCAAACGATGTTGCCGCAGACTCGACATTTCAAATGGCCGGTATTGATGATCAAGGATATTTCCGCATGTTCGATCCCCGCGAGAAGATCGCTCTTTTCATAGACGGCGCCAATCTCTACGCAACTTCGAGGTCGCTCGGCTTCGATATCGACTACCGCAAATTGCTCGCCAACTTCCAGAAACGCGGCTACCTGCTGCGCGCCTACTACTACACGGCGCTGGTGGAGGATCAGGAATATTCATCGATCCGACCGCTGATCGACTGGCTCGACTACAATGGCTACATGGTGGTGACGAAGCCGGCCAAGGAGTTCACCGACGCCACCGGCCGCCGCAAGATCAAAGGCAACATGGACATCGAACTGACCGTCGAGGCGCTGGAGCTCGCCGACGTCGTCGACCATTACGTCATCTTTTCCGGCGACGGCGATTTCCGGACGCTCGTCGAGGCGCTCCAGCGCAAGGGCCGCAAGGTCTCCATCGTCTCTACAATGGCGTCGCAACCGCCGATGATCTCGGATGACCTTCGACGTCAGGCCGATCATTTCATCGACCTGGCATCGCTGAAGAACGAGATCGGACGAGAACCCGGCGAACGGCCCGCGCGCCGGCCCGATCATGAGCAGGACGACGGCGAAGACGATCTGTGATGACGCCGACATCTGCCGCTTGCGCGGAACCTGGCCGCGACTGTCCGCTGTGCCCGCGCCTCCATTCCTTCATAGCGCTGTGGCGCGCGCGCGAGCCCGACTGGTTCAATGCACCGGTGCCGACCTTCGAGGCGGCCGGCGGCGACGAGACGGTGCGATTTCTCATCGTCGGGCTGGCGCCCGGCCTGCGCGGAGCGAACCGGACCGGCCGCCCCTTTACCGGCGACTACGCGGGCGACCTGCTCTACTCGACCCTTTCGCGCTTCGGCTTCTCGCGCGGCGAGTTCAAGGCGCGGCCGGATGACGGGGTGCAACTGGTCGAGACCGCGCTGACCAACGCGGTGCGTTGCGTGCCGCCGGAAAACAAGCCGGTGGGCGCGGAGATCAACACCTGCCGGAATTTCCTGACGCCGACGATCCAGCGTTTCCCCAATCTTCGAGCCATCCTTACGCTCGGCACGATCGCTCACCAGTCGACCGTGCGCGCACTCGGCCAGCGTGTTGCGGCCTACCCGTTCGCCCATGGAGCCGCGCAGGATGTCGGCAATATCCGATTGTTCTCGAGCTATCACTGCTCGCGGTACAACACCAATACCGGCCGGCTGACGGAAGATATGTTCGTCAGCGTTTTCAAGGATGTGAGGGCGTTTCTGGACGAAGGCAGTAAGGCAGTAGGGCAGTAGGGAGAAACTTGGGCACTTCGCGGCGTCAATCTCCGTCGTCCATTGCCCTACTGCCTTATTCCCTTGCCCCTCATCCCCGCTCCTTGAGCAGCCGCCCCTTCTCGCGCGCCCAGTCCCGCTTCTTCTCGGTTTCGCGCTTGTCGTGAAGTTTCTTGCCGCGTGCGACGGCGAGCAGCATTTTCGCACGGCCACGGTCGTTGAAGTAGATCTTCAACGGCACCATGGTCATGCCTTCGCGCTCGACCGCCTGGGCAAGCCGCGCCATCTCCTTCTTGTTGAGCAGGAGTTTGCGCCTTCGCCGGGGCTCGTGGTTGAAGCGGTTGCCCTGAAGATATTCGGGCAGATAGGAATTGATCAGCCATATCTCGCCGCCTTCGACCGAGGCGTAGGATTCCTGGATGTTGGCCTGCCCCTCGCGCAGCGATTTCACCTCGGTGCCGGTCAGCACAAGACCCGCCTCATAGGTGTCGACTACCTCATAGGCGAAGCGGGCCTTGCGGTTTTCGGCGACGGTCTTGCCGTTTATGGTCTTGCTGTTCTTGGCCATGATCAGTGAACGCGCGCGCCGCGCGTCAGTTCAGAAGCCCTGCATGGATCAGCGCGGCGTCGATTCTTTCCGCCGTGCCGGCCTCTACCGTCATCAACGGCGAACGCACGCTGTTTTCGACTTTGCCAAGACGCGAAAGCGCATACTTTGCGCCGGAGACGCCCGGCTCGATGAAGATAGCCTTGTGCAGGGGCATCAAGCGGTCCTGAAGCTCGATCGCGCGATCGCGCTCGCCAGCAAGCGATGCCTCCTGGAATTCGGCGCAGAGCCGCGGTGCGACATTGGCGGTGACCGAGATCGCCCCTACCCCGCCATGCGCATTGAAGCCTAGCGCCGAGGCATCCTCGCCCGAAAGCTGGATGAAGTCGTTGCCGCAGGTGATGCGCTGCTCGGAGACACGTTCGACCTTGCCGGTGGCATCCTTGACGCCGGCAATGTTGGCGAACTCGCCCGCAAGGCGGCCCATCGTTTCCGGCGTCATGTCGATCACCGACCGCGGGGGAATATTATAGATGATGATCGGCAGCCTGGTCGCCCGTGCGACGGCAGAAAAATGCGCATAGAGCCCGCGCTGGGTGGGCTTGTTGTAATAGGGTGTGACAACCAATACGCCGTCGGCGCCGACCTTCTCGGCATGGCGCACGAGTTCCACCGCTTCGGCGGTGTTGTTTGAGCCGGCGCCGGCCACGACCGGAACGCGTCCTGCCGCCACCTCGACGCACAGCTCGACCACCTCGCGATGTTCGGCGTGAGAGAGCGTGGGCGACTCGCCCGTGGTGCCGACCGGAACGAGCCCGCTCGTCCCCTCGGCAATCTGCCACTCGACAAGGTTGCGGAAAGCATCTTTGTCCAGCGCGCCATCCCGCGTGAACGGCGTGACAAGCGCGGTCAGTGACCCTCTGAACATGATGCGGACTCCTGGGATGCCCCTTCGGGCTGCTTTGGATGAAGGTTTTGCGCCGGCTTCTAGCCGAAAGCGCGGCTGCGCACCATAGTCTTGACACTTACGGCCGGCAAGATGCAGGCGAATCTGGTTCGTTGATTGGCCGGCCCTGCGCTAACCTTTCGTTAACGCCATTTTCAGCGATTGGCGACAGAATGCGTTGTACTCAATTCTGTCGTGGTCTGAAACAGAGGTCGTCATCCGATGAAGGGCAGCTTCAGCGCTGCATCCGCCAGCCTCCTGATCTTGCTGTCGAGCAGCTCTGCTTTTGCCGAGAGCGCGCTGCCCGAAATGGCGCCGCTTCCGTTCAGCCGACCGCAGGCGAGCCCGGGGCTTTCGGCCATTGACGGTGCGATGGCCACCGGCTCGGTCGCGGCTTTCTCGGCGGCCGGCATGGCAGCCGACCTGCTTGCCGGAGATCCTTCGACGCTGCTGCGGAGCGGGCTCGATGCCGTCGCTTCCGGAGAGATCGGAACGGCACGCGGCATCCGCGATGCGATCAAAGAAGATGCCATAGAGCACCGGCTGCTGACATGGGCAATCGCCTCATCCGGCGGAGCCGATCTGTCGAGTGCCGAGATCGAAGCCGCCATCCAGGAGCTGGCCACCTGGCCGGGACTCGACGCGCTGCGCGCCAACATGGAACGCGCCCTCAATCGGGAAGACGCCGGACCGCGTGCGGTTCTGGCCGCAATGGGCGACCGGGCGCCGCAAACGGCCGAGGGCGTGATGATCCTTGCCCGGGCCCGGCTCGCGATGGGCCAGGTCGATGCGGCACGCATGGTTCTGTCGCCCTTCTGGCGCACGCAAAAGCTGAATGCCCGGGACGAGCAGGCAATCCTTCGCGAATTCGGCGGGCTGATTCCCGTCTTCGACCATCGCTTCCGCATGGAGCGCATGCTCTATGACGACCGGATCGCCTCGGCAGAGCGCGTTGCAACTCTTGCCGACGGTCGGGAGCTGGCACGCGCCTTCACCGCAGTGGCGCGAAACGAGCGCAATGCCGGAGAACTGCTCGATCTGGTGCCGGAAGCGCAGCGATCCGCAGCATATATCTTCGCCCGTGCGCGGCATCTGAGACGGACCGGAAAATACGAGGAAGCCGCAACGGCCATGCTTTCGGCGCCGACCGACGCATCGTTGCTGGTGGACCCGGATGCCTGGTGGATCGAAAGACGCGTTCTTTCGCGCGAGATGCTCGATCTCGGAGATCCCGAAACGGCCTACAAGCTTGCCGCAGCCCACGCTGCCGAAAGCCCGGCACAGGCGGCGGACGCCGAATTTCATGCAGGCTGGTATGCCCTTCGAGGCATGAACGACGCCGAGGCCGGCGCCCGGCATTTCACCCGCATCGCCGAGATCGCGGAAGGCCCGATCTCGCTGTCGCGCGCATATTATTGGCTTGGCCGGGCTGCCGAGGCGGGCGGGCCCGGCGATGCGGGCGCGCAATACGAACGTGCGGCAGCCTATGGCACGGCATTCTACGGCCAGCTTGCCGCCGCCAAACTTGGCCGCGAAACGGTGCTGGCCGAGCCACCCTCCCCGACCGAGGCCGACCGCCGCACCTTCGAGGCACGCGACGCGGTGAAAGCCATCCGCCGACTCGACGTTGCCGGCCATGGCTATCGCAGCACCGACCTTTATCGGGCGCTGGCGCAGGAATTGACGAGCGTCGGCGAGCTCGCCCTTCTTGCCGACATGGCCGAGAGTCGGGGCAACTATTTTCTCGCCTTGCGGATAGGGAAATGGGCGGCGGCGCGCGGGCTCGATGTCGGCGGGCTCACCCATCCGGTAGGCGCCATCCCCGCCAGCGCCGATATCGCCAGCCCGGGCAAGGCGCTGGCTTATGCCATCGCGCGACAGGAAAGCGAATTCAACGCCGGCGCCCGTTCCGGGGCCGGCGCGCTCGGCCTGCTTCAGCTACTACCCGGAACGGCACGGGATATGGCCCGCAAGGCCGGGCTCAGCTACGCACAGGCGCGGCTGACGAGCGACCCCGGCTACAATGCAACGCTGGGCGCACGCTACCTGGACGAGCAACTCGGCCGCTTTGCGGGCTCCTATGTGCTGACCTTTGCCGGGTACAATGCTGGCCCGCGCCGGGCGCAGGAATGGGTCGAACGCTATGGCGACCCGC
>JAEWFU010000151.1 GCA_023388675.1 Pseudomonadota bacterium
AGGGCGGATGGATCGAACTCGAGAAAGACGAGCAGGGCCGCATCGCGGCAGCTCACTGCCACACGCGCGACAACTGGCGCTATGGCGCGTTCGACGTGCAGCTTTTCAGAAAGCTGAAGCGGCGCAATGCCGTGGCGTCAAAAGGTGGCGGTCCGTACCGGATCACGCGCCGAGGGCTCGAGCTCGTGCGCTCGCGGCTGGACAACCGCTGATCCGTCCGCACATCCGTCGGGGCCGTACGGCGCCGGCGGGTGTGCGCCTCAGGCCGTGGCGATGTACTCCCGGATCTGCTCCGCCTCGCGCTCGACCTCCTCGATGCGCAGCTTCACCACGTCGCCGATGGAGATGATGCCGTCCAGTTGTCCGTCCTTTTCGACCGGCAAGTGGCGAAAGCGGCCGCGCGTCATGATTTCCATCACCTCGTTGACGGTATTCGCTTCCCGGCAGGTGCTGACCTTTGCCGTCATGGTCTTATCGACGGTCAGCGACAGTGCGTCCGCGCCCAGTTCGCCGACGGCCCTCACGATGTCGCGCTCGGATAGAATGCCCAGTATCCTGCGGTCACCCGCGGTCACCACCACGGCGCCGATGCGCCGCGCGCCCAGAAGCTGGGCGGCCTGCGCCAGCGTAGCGTGGGGCTCCAGGGTAACGACGTCGCGACCTTTTCTCTCCAGTATCAACCTGACCGTCATAGCACGCTCCTCTCGGCTTGTTGGTCCGCCATGGTACATGGTGCGCTCGGCTCGAACCGTTTTCAAGTGTGCCGAAACGCGTCAGTCGCGCGGTATGCCGCGGTCGAACAGCCTGACGAGGAAGAAGCCGGCCAGGAACCCGCCGATATGCGCCTCCCAGGCAATCGGATTGTCGGAACCGGGCATGCCGACACCCAGACCCATCACGAGATTGACCACCATCCACACCGCCAGGAACGCGACGACGGCGCGCGAACGAAGCACGGCGGGGATCGAGAGCACAGGTCCGGCGAACGCCCCCTGCCCCTGCCGGCGGTCGATCTGGAAGCCGAAGCGTGCCGCAGCGCCCATCATGCCGGAAATGGCGCCCGAAGCGCCCACCAGCGGGGCCGGATCGAAAGGGTGCAGGACGAAGTGCAGGCCGACCGCCGCGAGCGACGTGACCAGCCAGAAGGCCAGAAAACGCGCCGCGCCGATGCGGTTGGCCAGCGGCGAACCGAAGGCAGCCAGCCAGACCATGTTCACGATCAGATGCGCGAAGCCGCCATGAAGAAAGGCATAGGTCCAGGGGCCTGCAAACGCATAAAGGTCGAGCGCGTAGCCGCCGGTGTACCGGATCGGGATGAAGGCGAAACGCAGGATGACCGCGAAGTCCTGCCGGTCGGTCAGCAGATAGGTGCGCAGCAGATGAATGCCGATACAGACGGCTAGCAGCGCGATGACGACCTTCGGCAGGTTAAACACCGGCTCGCGCGGCGGCACCGATTCGGCTTCTGCAAGGGGTTCGTCCTCGGCGGCGTGGCTGTGCGGATCTGGTTGGGAAGACATCGGGCCGGCAATCTGGAGTGGGTCATGTGCGCTAGCACTGCGTCGCGCAAATGAAAAGCCGTCCGGGTTGTCCCGGACGGCTTTGGTCGAGCCCCCTGCTCACCCCCAAGATTTCTTCTGACTGGAGTTCCCGCCGAAGCGTCGTCCCCTTGGAGTGGCTGAAAGGTGTCACAACCCTCTGCGCCCGGCAACGTATACCCTTTGTTAACCTTAACGAACCCGAACGCCGTGAACAACGGTTAACGGGACTGGCACGGGTTCTGCCTGTCCGTCCATGTAGCACATCGGAGGGATTCGTTTCTGTTCACCGATGACACAACCGCACAGGGACAAGGGACGGCAGGAAGCATGAAACAGGAAGGATCGATCGCGTTGTTCCAATACTGGAACAGGCTGCGCAAGGGGCGGCCTGCACCGCGGCGCACCGAGATCGAACCGGCGGACATCAAGTCCCTGCTGGCCGATACGTTTATCCTGGAAAAGGACACGCGCGGCGAACCGGTCTTCCGGCTCGCCGGCACACGGCTTTGCGCGACGTACGGGCGCGAACTCAAGGGCTACTCTTTCCCCTCCATCTGGGCGCGGCGCGACCAGCGCATGATCGCCCGCGTTGCCCACAGCGCGTTCCACGACAAGTCCGTGGTTACCGTCACCTATGAAGGTCTGAGCCAGGGCGGAAAGGTCAATCTGTTCGAGCTGGTGCTGCTGCCACTGGAAGGGGGCCTCGGCAGCCCGCGCACGCTGGGTGCGGTCACCCCTCTTGCCAAGCCGTACTGGCTCGGTGCCGACCCGATCGTCGAAGGCAGGGTCGATACGCTGCGTGTTGTCGACCCGGACCATGAATCGGTGTTTTCAGGCACCCGCCCGACGATGCCTGTTCCGCCGATCGTCCCCGGTGCCGCGCAGATCATCGGCAGCGAGCCGGAACGTCCCGAACACGGTCGCCGCATCCGCCATCTCGTCGTCTTCGACGGGGGCAAAGACGGTTAATCCGCCGCCGCCGGACAGCCGTCGGCTTACCGGATATTAACCCATCCGGGAATAATGTTTCGCCAACGTCTTCGCCATGCGCGAAGCATGGAATTGAGCGGGGCGGATTCGAGGATGATGTCAGCGGCGAGCCACATAGCGCCGTCACGAACGGAAAGACGCAACTTTCAGCGCGTGCCGGTGAAGGTTTACGGCCGGTATATGCTTGAGGACCGGTCCGAACACCCCTGCCAGGTGATCGACATGTCGCCCGGTGACGTCTCGTTTCTCTCCAATAGTCCCGGTCAGCTCGGCGAGAAGGTCATCGCCTATCTCGACCATATCGGCCGCGTCGAGGGCGTGGTGACGCGCCGCCTCGATACCGGCTTTGCGATGACGATCCTCGCATCCGAGCGCAAGCGCGACAAGCTTGCGGCGCAGCTTACCTGGCTGGCCAACAGGCATGAACTCGACCTGCCGGAAGATCGTCGCCACGAGCGCGTGTCGCCGCGCAATCCGATGACGGTGCTGCATATGGGCGATGGACGCCAGTACAAGTGCCGCATCATCGACCTCTCGCTTTCCGGCGCCGC
>JAEWFU010000204.1 GCA_023388675.1 Pseudomonadota bacterium
ATCGTCGGCATGTCGCTGGGCGGGATGATCGCGCAGCTTGCGGCATTCAGCCGGCAGGAGCGCGTCCGGACGCTGACGCTGATCAGCACGTCGCCGATGGGCGTCGATACGACCCGCCTGCCGGGCATGAGCGACGCCTACGAGGCGCACGGTGCCGAGGGCGAAAAGGTGGACTGGTCCGATCTGGCGCAGGTCATCGACTACGTCGTCAAGGACACGGATGATCGCCGGCACGCGACACCCTTACGACGCTGCCGCCGCACGGCAATTCATCGAGGCGGATGCCGCCCGCGCACGCAACTTCCTCAGCACGACGAACCACTTCATGGTCGGCACCACGCGCGACTGGTCGGGTTGTCTTGCAAGGCTGCGCGTACCGCTTCTCGTGATGCACGGAACGTCCGATCCGCTGTTCCCTATCGAGCATGGCCGCGAGATCGCGCGGATCGCGCCTCTGTCCCGCTTCGTCGCGATCGACGGTGGCGGGCACGAACTTCATCCGCTGGACTGGCCACGGATGATCGACGAAATCGCAGTGCACAGCGCTGCGGAATAACCCGGAAGGACGGAGCCCGAACCGTGACCAGCATCGACCGACGCAACGTATTCAAGGCCGCCGCCGCCGGCGCCTTTTTGTCCACGCCCGCGTTTGCTGCCGGCGCCGGCGAACCGGCACTGCCCGCAGGCGCAGCGCCGGTGCCCACAAGCAAGTTTGCAAAAATACCCACAGTGACGCCGGGCGGTAACCTTTCGGTGGACCGGCTGGAGCGGATGCAAGCCGCGCTCATGGGCCATGTCGAGCGCGGCGACCTGCCGGGCTTCGTGGCGCTGGTCCATCGCCAAGGTGACACCCATGTTCTCACGGGCGGCAACCAGGCGGTGGGCGGCGTACCGGTGCGGCGCGACACCATCTTCCGCATCGCATCGATCACCAAGCCGATCACTGCGGCGGCGGCAATGATGCTGGTGGAGGAAGGCGTGCTCCGCCTCGACGATCCCGTCGACACCTTCCTGCCGGAACTGGCGAACAGGCAGGTCCTGCGTAGTCTCGAAAGCGACCTGTCCGACACGGTGCCCGCCAGCCGCCCGATCACGCTGCGGGACCTGCTGACGCTGCGCTTCGGACTCGGCGCGATCATGGTCTGGCCGAGCGCCTATCCGATCCAGTTCGCGATGGAGGAGCGCGGCGTGGCGCCGGGCGCCGATTTCTTCGAAGGCTCGCCGGATGAATACATGAAGCGGCTCGGCGAGCTGCCGCTCGCGCATCAGCCGGGCGAGGGCTGGCTTTACGACGCCGGGATGCACGTCGCCGGTATCCTGCTTTCGCGCGCGACCGGAAAGCCGCTGGGCGAGCTGTTGCGCGAACGCGTCTTCGAGCCGCTCGGCATGAAGGATACCGGGTTCTTCGTGCCTGCCGAAAAGCTCGACAGGTTCGCCACCTTCTACCACAAGGACCATCAGTCGGGCCGGCTGGTCGTGCGCGAGGAACCGGCGAGCGGACGCTTTGCCAGCCAGCCGGCTTTCGAATCGGGTAGCGGCGGGCTGGTATCCACCGCCGACGACTACCTCGCATTCAGCCGCATGATGCTTGCCGGCGGCATATATGAGGGCAAGCGGCTGCTGTCACGACCGGCGATCGTGTTGATGACGCAAGACCACCTGAGCGAAGAGCAGAAATCCGGCCCGCACGGCGCGCTGTTCTTCAACGGCAATCGCGGCTGGGGCTTCGGCATGGCCGTCGATCTGCGTCGCGACGAGATCGAGATGTCGCCCGGACGTTTCGGCTGGGATGGGGGCTATGGCACCTCGGCCTATGCCGACCCTGCCGAAGGCCTGATCGGCATATTGATGACGCAGCGGATGATGGATTCGCCGGCGATGCCCCTTCACTTCCGCGACTTCTGGACCGGAGCCTACGCCGCGATCGACGACTGAGGTCCTATGCGGCGAGATGCCGGAACGCTGCGACGACCTCGTCGTAGACCTTGCGCTTGAAGGGCACGATCAGCTCGGGCAGCTCGGCCATCGGCTTCCAGGCCCATGCGTCGAACTCGGCCTCGTGGCCACCGGGCGGCGGGTTGATGGCGATCTCGCTCTCGTCGCCGTCGAAGCGGAAGGCGAACCATTTCTGCGTCTGGCCGCGATACTTGCCCTTGAGCGCGATGCCGACGAGATCGCGCGGCAGGTCGTAGTTGATCCAGTCAGGCGCTTCCGCCAGCAGGGTGACACTGCGCATTCCTGTCTCTTCATAGAGCTCGCGCATGGCTGCCGGCAGCGGTTCCTCGCCCTTGTCGATGCCGCCTTGCGGCATCTGCCACAACCGGTCGGTTCCGGCCATCTCGCTGTCGGCGAGCGCGATGCGGCGGCCTGCCCAGACCAGTCCCTCGCGGTTCAGCGCCATGATGCCGACGCAGGGCCGGTAGGGCAGGCTCTCGGGATCAACCGTCTTGTTCCTTGCCATGGAAATCAGCCTTTCTCCGGATCTTCCGCGATTGCCGAGACCGGCACGATCTCGATGCCGCGTCGTTTCGCTTCCTCGGCCCAGGTAGCGACCGCGTCCACCGTCACCGCGAAAGCAGAGCCGGTTGCGACCGCGAAACCCTTGGCGCGGGCGGTGCGCTCAGCCTCGTCGAGCTTGTTGAGGATCGCGCCCCGGTCCCGTTCACCATCGATCGCGATGTCGACGGCCGCGAAGGGCACACCCTGACGGCGCGCGGTATCGGAGGCGATGCTGCGCGCCGACGAGCCGTCGTCGAGATACATCAGGCCGCGCCTGGCAAGCTCACCGAAGAAAGGCGTCATCGCCGTCTCGCTGGTGACAAAGCGTCCGCCCATATAATTCATCACGCCGGTGTAGTTGGTGATGCGCGACAGCGCCCAGTGCAAGCGGTCGCGGTTTTCGACCGGATCTGCGTCCACGGTGAGCGTGTTGCGCCCCGGATCCACCGAGGGGTAGTCGAACGGCTCCAGCGGCACCTGCATGACGATCTCGTGGCCTTCCCGGCGCGCTGCCTGCATCCAGCGGTCGAGGCTGTTGCCGCCGCTGGCGAAAGCGAGCGTCACCTCGGGCGGCAGCCTGGCGATCGCCTCCTGAGTGCCGGTCTGGGAGACGCCGAGACCGCCGATGACGATCGCGACACGGGCGCCGCGCGTTCCCGACCACGGGCGCGCATAGACGTCGAAGGCCCTGCGGCCGTCCGCGGCCCG
>JAEWFU010000222.1 GCA_023388675.1 Pseudomonadota bacterium
TGATGGACGGCTAATCAGAGCTGATGGCGCTACAGACACCCGCAATGACACCACCGGCACTACCGGAAGCCGCCGCCGTCGAAGGACGACGTTTGCTGGCTTTGCCGGGAATCGTGGCCATCGTGGGCGCCCTTGTCTCGGCCGGTCTGTCGTTCACGGTGCTGCTGGGTCTGACGCCTATCACGCCCGACGAATCGACGCCTGTATGGCTCTCGGCGATCAACGGCGCCTTCGTGCTTCTCCTGATCGCGCTAATTGCGCGCGAAGGCTACCGGATCGTCATGGCGAGGCGGCGCGGCAAGGCCGCATCGCGCCTTCACGTCCGCATCGTGGCGATGTTCTCGCTGGTCGCGGCCATTCCGGCGATCCTCGTCGCGATCGTCGCCTCGGTGACGCTCGACATCGGTCTCGACCGATGGTTCGAGATCCGCACGAAGGTCATCATCAGTTCTTCGATGTCGATCGCCGAAGCCTACGTGCTCGAAAACGCGCGCAATCTTCAGGACGCGACCCTGTCCACCGCTTACGTCCTGGACGCGAGCCGGACGCTGTACGGCCTCGACCGCACGGGATTCCGTTCGCTTTTGTCCCAGCAGGCGCGCGGGCGCGGGCTGGATCACGCAGCGCTCATCAGGGCGGACGGTTCGGTCATCATGCAGGCGGAGACGGACGCCGACTTCCAGATTCCCGCGCCGCCAATCGAGACCGTGCGCACCGCCGCCGACGGGCTGCCGGTCCTGATCGAGCCGCGCGTCCGCAACATCATCGGCGCGATCGTGAAGCTGCGGGAAATCGACGACGCGTATCTCTATACGATCCGTACGCTCGACGAACAGGTGATCCGCGCGCGCCAGATCGTTCGGGCCAACACCGACGAATACCGCCAGCTCGAGAACAACCGCCTGCCGACGCAACTTGCTTTTGCGCTCGCTTATCTCGGCTTGACGCTGATCATCGTGTTGTCGGCCATCTGGACCGGCATTGCGGT
Source organism: Pseudomonadota bacterium (assembly GCA_023388675.1). Classification (GTDB taxonomy): domain Bacteria; phylum Pseudomonadota; class Alphaproteobacteria; order Rhizobiales; family Rhizobiaceae; genus Aerobium. The sequence goes on from JAEWFU010000222.1 coordinate 989, forward strand.
GGCGGACCGCATCGTCCGGCCGATCCGCCAGCTTATCGGTGCCGCCGACGAGGTCTCGACAGGCAATCTGGATGTCGCGGTTCCTGTGCGGCGTTCGGACGGCGACGTCGCATCGCTCGCCGAGACCTTCAACGAGATGATCCGCCAGCTCAAATCGCAACGCAACGAGTTGCTTTCCGCAAAGGACGTGATCGACGAGCGGCGGCGTTTCACCGAGGCGGTGCTGTCAGGCGTGACGGCCGGCGTCATCGGCATCGGCCATGACGGGACCATCTCCATGGTCAATCGCTCGGCCGAGGAAATGCTCACTATTCGCTCGGGCAACGTGCTGGGCCGGGGCCTCACCGAAGTGCTGCCGCATGTCGGTCGCGTTTTCGAAATCAGCCGCACGCACGGCCGCCCGGTGCATCGCGAGCAGGTGACGTTCTATCGAGGAGGCGCCGAGCGAACTTTCAACGTGCAGGTCACGACCGAGGAAGGCGGCCTGGAACGCACGGCCAAATCCTACGTCGTGACCGTGGACGACATCACCGATCTCGTTTCAGCGCAGCGTTCGTCTGCCTGGGCCGACGTGGCGCGGCGCATTGCTCACGAGATCAAGAACCCGCTGACGCCGATCCAGCTTTCGGCCGAACGCATCCGCCGGCGCTTCGGAAAATCCATCACCGAGGACCGCGAGATCTTCGACCAGTGCACCGAGACCATCATCCGCCAGGTTGGCGACATCGGGCGCATGGTCGACGAGTTCTCGGCCTTCGCGCGCATGCCCAAGCCCGACATGCAGGTTCTCGATCTGCGCGAGCCGCTGCGCGAAGCTTCGTTCCTGGTCGAAGTCAGCCGAAGCGATATCAAGTTCGTGCGGGAATTCGGCGACAAGCCGCTGATGGGCACCTTCGACAGCCGTCTTCTCAGCCAGGCCTTCGGCAATCTCATCAAGAATGCGGCCGAAGCCATAGAGGCTGTGGAGCGCGAGAGCGGCGAACCGGGCGTGATCCTGGTCCGCGCGCAACGCGCGGGGAAACACATCACCGTGGATGTTGTCGACAATGGCAAGGGCTTGCCGCGCGAGAACCGCCAGCGGCTGCTCGAGCCCTATATGACGACCCGCGAAAAAGGGACCGGCCTCGGCCTCGCGATCGTCAAGAAGATCGTGGAAGACCATGGTGGGCGACTTGAACTGCACGACGCTCCCGAAACCTTCCACGGAGGCCGGGGGGCCATGATCCGCATCGTGCTGCCTGCGGCAGACGCGGCGGACGACAAGACGAACGAAAAGGTTGAAAATGGCGTCTGACATTCTGATCGTTGACGATGAGGAGGACATTCGCGAACTGGTCGCCGGCATCCTCGACGACGAAGGCCACGAGACGCGCACGGCCCACGACGCCGACAGCGCTCTGGCTGCGATCGCCGATCGTGTGCCGCGTCTCGTCTTCCTCGACATCTGGTTGCAGGGATCGCGGCTGGACGGGCTGGCGCTTCTCGACGAGATCAAGAAGCTGCATCCGAACCTACCCGTGGTGATGATCTCGGGCCACGGCACCATCGAGACGGCGGTCTCCGCGATCCGCCGCGGTGCCTACGATTTCATTGAAAAGCCATTCAAGGCGGACCGACTGATCCTCATCGCCGAGCGCGCGCTGGAAACCTCCAAGCTTCGCCGGGAACTCTCGGACCTGAAGAAGCGCAGCGGCGAAACCTTCGACCTTATCGGCATGTCGGCCGCCATGAGCCAGCTTCGCCAGACGATCGAGCGAGTGGCACCGACCAACAGCCGCGTGATGGTGATCGGCCCGTCGGGCTCGGGTAAGGAACTGGCGGCGCGCGCCATTCACTCCCTGTCCGCCCGCAAGAACGGACCCTTCGTGACCGTGAGCGCTGCCTCCATCACGCCGGAACGCATGGAGATGGAGCTGTTCGGCACGGAGGCAAATGGCGGCGAACGAAAAGTCGGCGCGCTGGAAGAGGCGCATCGTGGCATCCTCTATATCGACGAGGTTGCCGACATGCCGCGCGAGACGCAGGGCAAGATTCTGCGCGTTTTGGTCGACCAGCAATTCGAGCGGGTGGGTGGCTCGAAGCGCGTGAAGGTCGACGTTCGCATCATCTCCTCGACCGCGCAGGACATCGAGGCGATGATCCGTCAGGGACGGTTCCGCGAGGATCTCTATCATCGCCTGGCGGTCGTGCCGGTCCTTGTGCCGCCGCTCGCCGAGCGGCGCGAGGATATACCGTTCCTGGTCGACAGTTTCATGCGCCAGATCGCCAGCCAGGCCGGCATTCGGCCGCGACGTATCGGCGACGACGCGCTGGCCGTGCTGCAGGCGCACAACTGGCCGGGAAACGTCCGCCAGCTCAAGAACAACATCGAGCGCCTCATGATCCTGGCGCGGGGCGACGACGTCGATGCGCCGATCACGGCCGACCTGCTGCCGCAGGAGATCGGCGACGTGATGCCACGCGCGCCCAACCAGTCGGACCAGCACATCATGGCGCTGCCGCTGCGTGAGGCCCGCGAGCTTTTCGAGAAGGAATATCTGCTGGCGCAGATCAACCGCTTCGGCGGCAACATCTCGCGCACGGCGGAATTCATCGGCATGGAGCGCTCGGCGCTGCATCGCAAGCTGAAATCCCTGGGGGTGTGAATACGACATGCGTGTCGTCATTTGTGGAGCGGGGCAGGTCGGTTACGGCATTGCCGAGAAACTGGCTGCCGAGAAGAACGACGTATCGGTCATCGACCTTTCGCCGGAGCTGATCCGCAACGTGCGCGATGCGCTCGACGTGCGCGGCTTCGTCGGTCACGGCGCGCATCCGGATGTGCTGGAGGCGGCCGGCGCCAAGGACGCCGACATGATCATCGCCGTGACGTTCCACGACGAGGTCAACATGATCGCCTGCCAGGTCGCGCATTCGCTGTTCGAGGTGCCGACCAAGATCGCCCGCATCCGCGCTCAGGCCTATCTGCAGCCGCATGCCATGGACATGTTCTCGCGCGACAACATGCCGATCGACGTCATCATCTCGCCCGAGCTGGAAGTCGGCGAAATGGTGTTGCGGCGCATCGCTCTGCCCGGTGCGGCGGATGCGGTGGGCTTTGCCGACGACCGCATCATCATGGTGGCACTCGAATGCCTCGAGGATTGCCCGGTGGTGGACACGCCGCTGTCGCAGCTCAGCGAGCTGTTTCCCGACCTGCTGGCGACCGTGGTCGGCATTTCACGCGGTGGGCGTCTGATCGTGGCAAGCTCGTCGGAGCAACTTGCCGTCGGCGACCTCGCCTATGTTGTCGCGTCGAAACAGCAGGTGCGCCGCACCATGGGCCTTTTCGGCCATGACGAGGAGAAGGCGGCCCGCATCGTCATCGCCGGTGCAGGCAATATCGGCCTGCATGTGGCGCGCGCGATCGAAACAGGCGACACGCCCGCCAAGGTCAAGATCATCGAGGCCGGGCGCGAACGCGCAGTGGCGGCCGCCGACAGCCTTCGCCGCACCATCGTGCTGCATGGCAGCGCGCTCGACCAGAAGCTGCTGATGGAAGCCGACATCGCGGAAGCGGACCTGCTTGTCGCGCTCACCAATGACGACCAGGTGAACATCCTCTCGGGCGTGATGGCCAAGCGGCTCGGCTGCCGCGCCAACCTGGTGCTCATCAACAACCCGACCTACCACGACTTCGCCGGCATGCTGGGCGTCGACGCCTATATCAATCCGCGCATGGCGACGATTTCCCGCATTCTGCAGCATGTCCGGCGCGGCCGCATCCGCGCCGTCCACAGCGTCCAGCACGGTGCCGCCGAGATCATCGAGGCTGAGGCGCTCGAAACGTCGCCGCTGGTCGGCCGCCCGCTGCGCGAACTCGACCTGCCGGAAGGCATCCGGCTCGGCGCGATCCTGCGCGACAACGCCGTCATCAGGCCCGACGGCTCCCTGCGCATCAAGCCGAAGGACCGCGTGGTGATCTTCGCCATGGCGTCGGCGGTGCGTCAGGTCGAGCAGATGTTCAGGGTCAGCCTTGAATTCTTCTGACGAACCTGTTCATTGACTGACATTTCGAGACTGCCGCATCATTTCCTGGAGAGGGACCATGCCACGCATTGCCTATGTCAACGGGCGCTACACGCCGCACGCCGATGCTTCGGTGCATGTCGAGGATCGCGGCTACCAGTTCGCCGACGGCGTCTATGAGGTCTGCGAGGTCGCGCGCGGCAACATCATGGACATGACGCGGCATCTCGATCGGCTCGACCGTTCGTTGCGGGAGCTGCGCATCGACTGGCCGATCGCGCGGCGCGCGCTCGAATTCGTGATGCGCGAGGTCGTGCGCCGCAATCACGTCGAGAACGGTCTGGTCTATCTACAGGTGACCCGCGGCGTGGCCCCGCGCGATCACTACTTCCCCGCGGCCGGCACGCAACCGGCGCTGGTCGTCACCGCCAAGCGGTCGAGCCCCGCTCTGGCCGCCCGTCGCGCGGCGGAAGGTGTCAAGGTCATCACGGTGCCGGAAAACCGCTGGGAGCGCGTCGACATCAAGACCGTGGGCCTTCTGCCCAACGTGCTGGCACGCCAGAAAGCCCGCGAAGCCGGTGCCGTGGAAGCCTGGTTCATCGATACCGACGGCACTGTCAAGGAAGGCGCCTCCACCAACGCGTGGATCGTCACGGCGGACGGCACGCTGGTCACGCGTCCGGCCGAATTCGGCATCCTGCGCGGCATCACGCGCGCCACCGTCATGGATGTGGCCAAGAAGCTCGGCCTCAAGGTCGAGGAGCGCAGCTTTTCGGTCGATGAGGCAAAAGCCGCTAAGGAGGCCTTCATCACGGCGGCCACCACGGTGGTTATGCCGGTCGTCGACATCGACGGCGCGAGTGTGGCCAACGGGCACCCCGGATCGGTGACGCTTTCTCTGCGGGAAGCCTTTTTTGACATTGCGGAAAAGACCCCGGCCTGATAACCGCGTCGTCGAAAGGGGCCGAATGAATCGTTTGCTCGCCGTTCTGGCGGGCCGACTTTGTTGTTGCGCGCTTGACAGGGCGCACCCAAATGGGCGCTATTAGTGGCATTCCGTTGGGGGATCGGCGAAAGACAAGAAAAATGGCGGAACGGACCCAAAACTTGCAGGACGTGTTCCTGAACTCAGTTCGCAAGAGCAAGAATCCACTCACAATCTTCCTCATCAACGGCGTCAAGCTGACCGGCGTCGTGACCTCGTTTGACAATTTCTGCGTCCTGTTGCGGCGCGATGGCCATTCGCAGCTTGTCTACAAGCACGCTATCTCGACCATCATGCCAAGCCAGCCGGTGCAGATGTTCGACGGCGAAGAAAACGGCCGGGAAGCCTGATTGACCCAGACCGGGCGGGCAGGGGGCTCGCGGCGCCGCTCGGCAGGAGCGGCCAAGGACCAGATGCCCCAGGAAAAGACCGCCCGCGCCATCATCATCGTGCCGGTTTTGACCCGGCTGCCGAGGGCGGCGGGCGACGAAGCTGCGCGGGCAAAGCCGCGTCCGGCACGCTCCGCGCAGGCGCGCCTTGAGGAAGCCGTAGGCCTTGCCGCGGCGATCGATCTGGACACCGTTCATTCCGAGATCGTCACGGTCAACGATCCCCGCCCTGCGACCCTGCTCGGCACCGGCAAGCTGGACGAATTCGCCGCCATCGTGAAGGACCAGGAGGCGGAGCTGGTCTTCGTCGACCACCCGCTGACCCCGGTGCAGCAGCGCAATCTCGAAAAGGCGCTGAACGCCAAGGTGCTGGACCGCACCGGCATCATCCTCGAGATCTTCGGCCGGCGCGCCCGGACGCGCGAGGGCACGCTGCAGGTCGACCTCGCCCACCTCAACTACCAGAAGGGCCGCCTCGTCCGAAGCTGGACGCACCTCGAGCGCCAGCGCGGCGGCGCGGGTTTCCTCGGCGGCCCCGGCGAAACGCAGATCGAGGCGGACCGGCGCATGCTGCAGGAAAAGATCATGCGGCTGAAGCGCGAGCTGGAAACGGTGCGCCGCACGCGCGACCTGCACCGCTCCAAGCGTCGCAAGGTGCCTTATCCGATCGTCGCTATCGTCGGCTACACCAATGCCGGCAAGTCGACGCTGTTCAACCGCATGACCGGGGCAGGGGTGCTGGCCGAGGACATGCTGTTTGCGACGCTCGACCCGACGCTGCGCCGGGTGCGCCTGCCGCATGGCACGGTCGTCATCCTGTCGGACACCGTCGGCTTCATCTCGGACCTGCCCACACACCTCGTGGCCGCCTTCCGCGCCACGCTAGAAGAGGTGGTCGAAGCTGACCTGATCATCCACCTGCGCGACATCTCCGATCCGGACACGGCCGCGCAGGCGGAAGAAGTGGCGCGCATCCTCGGCGATCTCGGCGTCGATGCGTCCGACGAGTGGCGCGTACTCGAGGTCTGGAACAAGGTCGACCTTCTGGACGACGCCGATCGCGAGCGGCTGTTGCAGGCCGATGCCGGAGCATCCAAACCCGTGGCGATTTCCGCGATCTCCGGCGAAGGCGTCGAACGCCTGAGCGCGTTGGTGGAAGAACGCATCGCGGGGGCTACGGCAGCCGTGCGGATAAAGCTGACGACCGCGCGGGCCGGCGAGATCGACTGGGTCTACCGCAACGGCGACGTGATCGGGCGCGAGAACCACGAAGACGGCAGCGTCGATCTCATCGTCAACGCGACCGCCGCCATTCGCAAGGAAATCGAGGAACGCTTCGGACGCGCGGCGGAATAGCGCTGCAGTCAGTTCAGATGCTTGAGCTTGTCCGGGTTGCGCACGATGTAGATCGCCGTAACGCGACCATCCTCGATGTCGAGCGTCGTCGTCTGTATCTGGCCGTCTGCCTCCAGCGATATGAAGCCCGGCAACCCGTTGATCAGGCCGGCGCGTACGAGCTTTGAGCCGCCATTCTTGAACAGGTTGACGAGGTTCCGGTGGACCTCCATCACAGCCTCGAAGCCGATGATGGGCTCCAGCGCAGCCGGCCGCTTGCCGCCGCCATCCGAATGAACGCTCACATCGGCCGCCAGCATAGCGCCGAGCGCCTTCATGTCGCCGCTGCGGGAAGCGGCAAAGAACGCCTCGGCGATCTCCTTGCCAGTCTGCCGGTCTATCTCGAACCGTGGTCGCGCCTCGCGCACATGGGCGCGAGCCCTCACGGCAAGCTGGCGACAGGCCGCCTGATCCCGCTGGATGGTCTGCGCAACCTCGTCGAAACCGAGGCCGAAAACGTCATGCAGCAGAAAGGCCGCACGTTCCAGCGGCGAGAGGCGCTCCAGCGCGAGCATCAGGGGAAGCGTGACGTCTTCCTGTTCGTCCTCCTCCATGACCGGTTCGGGCAGCCACGAGCCGACATAGGTCTCGCGCTGGCGCCGTGCCGATTTGAGCTGATCGAGGCAGAGCCGAGTCACGGTGCGGCGCAGGAACGCGCCCGGCTCCTTGACCGCGCTGCGGTCGGTGGCGTGCCAGCGAATGAATGCCTCCTGCACCACGTCCTCGGCATCGGCGATAGAGCCCAGCATGCGATAGGCGACCCGCATGAGCATGGCGCGCTGCGGGGCGAAACTCCCCGCAGCGTCGTCGGCTTGCCGAGGCTCCGCCATCAGGCGGCGGCCTGCGCAGCGGTCTTGGCCGCAGCCGGCTCGACCCATAGCCCGAAGCCGACGGCAAGCCGGTTCCAGCCATTGATGACGTTGATCATCAGGGTGAGTTTCACCTGCTCCTCCTCGCTGAAATGGGCCTGCAGCGCCTCACGCGCAGCATGATGCTCGTGGCCCTGGCTGAGACGGGTCAGCGCGTCCGTCCATGCCAGCGCCGCACGCTCGCGGTCTGTATAGCACGGCGCCTCACGCCACGCCGACAGCAGATAGATGCGTTGCTCGGTCTCGCCTTTCGAGCGGGCCTCGGTGGTATGCATGTTGAGGCAGTTAGCGCAGCCGTTGATCTGCGAGGCGCGGATCTTCACCAGTTCGATGAGGCTCGGCTCCAGGCTGGAGGCGACGGCCATCGAGGTGCCGGTCCAGGATTTCATCAGCGTCGGCGCGGCGGCGAAGAGATCGATTTGCGTAGTCATGGTTCGCTTCCTTCCGTTGGATACGAAACCATGACGAGACGGAGGCCCGCCGGAGTGACATTGCGACGGATTTTTTTCTCAGGTGCCAGTTTCCGGTCCGGCTTGCGCCCGCCGCCGGCCTATTCGGCCGCCTTGGCCTGCTGCCAGAGCGCTTCCATGTCGTCCAGCGAGGCATCGTCGAGCGTACGACCCTGCGCCTGAAGCGCTGCTTCGACATAATGGAAACGGGTGCGGAATTTTTCGTTGGTGCGCCGCAACGCGTCTTCGGCATCGAGCTTCAGGTGACGGCCGAAATTGACGAGGGCGAAGAGGACATCGCCGAACTCGCCGGCGACTTCGTCTTCCGCGCCCTTTTCCATTGCCTCGCGCAATTCGCCGATTTCCTCCTCGATCTTGTCGAGGATCGGCTTCGCCTCTTTCCAGTCGAAGCCGACGCGCGCGGCCTTTTCCTGCAGTTTCAAGGCGCGGGTCAGGGCGGGGTGGACCAGCGGTATGCCGTCCAGAAAGCCCTTGCCGTGGTCTTCCGGGTCGAGGCCACGCTCAAGGCGGGCAGCGCGCTTCTCTGCCTTTTCCTCCGCCTTGATGCGTTCCCACATGCCCTTCGCCATGCCGGCACCGCGGGCCGCCTCATCGCCGAAGACATGCGGATGGCGGCGGATCATCTTTTTCGTGACGGCATGGACCACATCGCCGAAGGCGAACGCGCCTTCCTCTTCGGCCATGCGCGCATGGTAGACGACCTGGAGCAGAAGATCGCCCAACTCGTCACGCAAATCGTCGCGGTCATCACGCTGGATCGCGTCTGCGACCTCGTAGGCCTCCTCGATCGTGTAGGGAGCGATCGACGCGAAATCCTGCTCGATGTCCCAGGGGCAGCCGGTTTGCGGATCGCGCAGCGCCGCCATGATCTCGATCAGGCGGGCAATGTCTTTGGAAGGCGTCATGACGTCGGCTCGCGGGATTGGGGAGGTTGCAGCCTCCGAGAGGTAGAACGCGGCAGCGGCCTTGTCCACGACCGACAAGGCCAATTCACCGATCACGTTCCCGGCTCTGCATGTTGACATAAAGATGTCTTTATGTGACGACAGGCGGTGTCGTCCAAGGAATAAGTAGTGTCGCAAATGCCTTCATCGATAGATGCCCTTTTCGGACCCGAAGCCCCGAAGCCGGATGGGTCGGAGATTTTCGCGGCGCTTGCTGCAGCCGCACGCGAGCGCATCCTCGTCCTCGATGGTGCGATGGGCACGCAGATTCAGGAACTCGGCTTTCACGAGGATCATTTCCGCGGCGATCGCTTCACCGGGTGCGCCTGCCACCAGCAGGGCAACAACGACCTGCTGATCCTGACCCAGCCGAAGGCAATCGAGGAGATTCACTACCGTTACGCCAGGGCCGGCGCCGACATCGTCGAGACCAACACCTTTTCCTCGACGACCATAGCCCAGGCCGACTACGGCATGGAGGAGATGGTCTACGAGCTCAACCGCGACGGCGCGCGGCTTGCCAAGCGCGCGATGCTGCGCGCCCAGCAGGAGGACGGCCGCCGCCGCTTCATGGCCGGCGCGCTGGGGCCGACCAATCGCACCGCCTCGATTTCGCCCGACGTCAACAATCCCGGCTATCGCGCGGTAACTTTTGACGATTTGCGCATTGCCTATGGCGAGCAGTTGCGCGGCCTGATCGACGGCGGCTCCGACATCATCCTGATTGAGACGATCTTCGATACGCTCAATGCCAAGGCAGCGATATTCGCGGCGGAGGAAGTCTTCGACGAAAAGGGCGTGCGCCTGCCCGTGATGATCTCGGGGACGATCACCGACCTTTCCGGCCGTACATTGTCCGGCCAGACGCCGACCGCCTTCTGGCATTCCATAAGGCACGCCAAGCCGTTCTCTATCGGCCTCAATTGCGCGCTGGGCGCGGCGGCCATGCGGCCGCATCTGGCAGAGATTTCCAGCGTTGCGGACACCTTCACATGCGCCTACCCGAACGCCGGCCTGCCAAACGCATTCGGCAAATATGACGAGAGCCCGGAATTCATGGCCGAACAGGTCGAGGAATTCGCCCGCGAAGGTCTCGTCAATATCGTCGGCGGCTGCTGCGGCTCGACACCGGAGCATATAGCGGCAATTGCCGAAGCCGTTTCCCGCCATGCGCCGCGCAGCGTGCCGAAGGTGAGGCCGCTGATGCGTCTGTCGGGGATGGAGCCGTTCACGCTCACCGACGACATTCCCTTCGTCAATGTCGGTGAGCGCACCAATGTCACCGGCTCCGCGAAGTTCAGGAAGCTGATCACGGCGGGCGACTATGCCACGGCACTCGATGTCGCGCGCGACCAGGTGGAGAACGGCGCGCAGATCATCGACGTCAACATGGACGAAGGGCTGATCGATTCGAAGAAGGCGATGCAGGAATACCTGAACCTGATCGCCGCCGAACCGGATATCGCCCGCGTGCCGGTGATGATCGACTCATCCAAATGGGAAGTGATCGAGGCCGGCCTGAAATGCGTGCAGGGCAAGCCTGTCGTCAATTCGATCTCGATGAAGGAGGGCGAGGAGGCCTTCCTGCATCAGGCGAAGCTGTGCCGCATGTACGGCGCGGCCGTGGTGGTGATGGCGTTCGACGAGGTCGGGCAGGCCGACACCATGGCGCGCAAGGTCGAGATATGCACCCGCGCCTACAAGCTGCTGACCGAAACGGCCGGTTTCGCGCCGCAGGATATCATCTTCGACCCCAACATCTTCGCAGTCGCCACCGGCATTGAGGAGCACGACAATTACGGCGTCGACTTCATCGAGGCGACCCGCGAGATCATCCGGACCCTACCGCATGTCCATGTGTCGGGCGGCGTGTCGAACCTGTCGTTCTCCTTCCGCGGCAACGAGCCCGTGCGCGCCGCCATGCACTCGGTGTTCCTCTACCACGCCATCCAGGCGGGCATGGACATGGGCATCGTCAATGCCGGCGCCCTTCCCGTCTATGACGAGCTCGACCCGGAACTCAGGGAACTCTGTGAAGACATTGTCCTGAATCGCAGAAAGGACGCCACCGAACGCCTGCTCGCGGCCGCCGACCGCTTCAAGGGCGACGGCAAGGGCGAGGCGCGCAAGGTCGACACGCGCTGGCGCGAGCAGCCGGTCGGCAAGCGCATCGCCCATGCGCTGGTCCATGGCATCACCGAGTTCATCGAGGCCGACACCGAGGAGGCCCGCCAGGGCGCGGAGCGACCGCTGCATGTCATCGAGGGCCCGCTCATGGACGGCATGAACGTGGTCGGCGACCTGTTCGGCGCCGGAAAGATGTTCCTGCCGCAGGTCGTGAAGTCCGCCCGCGTCATGAAGCAGGCGGTGGCGTATCTGACGCCCTTCATCGAGGCTGAGAAGTCGGACGGTCCGCGCAAGGCCGCCGGCAAGATCGTGCTGGCGACCGTCAAGGGCGACGTCCACGACATCGGCAAGAACATCGTGGGCGTCGTGCTCCAGTGCAACAATTACGAGGTCATCGACCTCGGCGTCATGGTGCCCGCGCAAAAGGTGCTGGACACCGCGCAGCAGGCCGGCGCCGACCTCATCGGCCTGTCGGGGCTGATCACCCCGTCGCTGGACGAGATGGTCCACGTGGCCAGCGAGATGGAGCGCCTCGGCATCGACCTGCCGCTCCTGATCGGCGGCGCCACCACCTCGAAGATCCACACCGCGGTGAAGATCCACCCCGCCTTCCGGCGCAACCAGGCGGTCCACGTGCTGGATGCCAGCCGTGCGGTCGGCGTGGTCTCCGCGCTGCTGTCGGACGACCAGCGCGACGACTTCGTGGCGGGCGTGCGCGCCGACTATGCCCGCCTCGCCGCCCAGCACGCCCGCGCCCAGGAGGAGAAGCACCGCGTTCCCATCGCCACCGCCCGCGCCAACCGCCATGTCCCGTCCTTCGACGCCTGGCGGCCGAAGCAGCCGGGCTTCACCGGCACGCGCGTGTTCAAGAACATCCCGATCGCGGAACTGGCGGGCTACATCGACTGGACGCCTTTCTTCCAGACTTGGGAACTGCCGCGCCGGTACCCCGAGATCCTGGAGGACGAGAAGTTCGGCGAGGCCGCCCGCAGCCTCTACGAGGATGCACAGCGCATGCTCAAGCAGATGGCGCAGGAGGAGTGGCTGGAGGCGCGCGCGGTGGTCGGGTTCTGGCCGGCGGCGGCCGACGGCGACGACATCGTCGTCTACGAGGACGAGACCCGAGGCGCGGTGAAGGCGCGGCTCCACACGCTGCGACAGCAGATGCAGCGCTCCGGCGGCCGCCCCAACCTCGCGCTTGCCGATTTCATGGCCCCGGAAGGCTCCGGCGTGGCGGACTGGGTCGGCGGCTTCGCGGTCACCGCCGGCATCGGCGAGGAGGCGATGTCAGAGCGCTTCGCGCGGGCCAATGACGACTATTCCGGCATCCTCGCCAAGGCGCTGGCCGACCGGCTCGCGGAGGCCTGCGCGGAATGGATGCACCGGAAGGTGCGCCGGGAGCTGTGGGGCTACGCCGCCGACGAGGCGCTGGGCAATGACGATCTCATCGCCGAGAAATACCAGGGCATCCGCCCGGCCCCCGGCTATCCCGCCCAGCCCGACCACACCGAGAAGGCGACGCTGTTCGAACTTCTGGACGCCCCCGGCGCCATCGGCGTCACGCTGACGGAGAGCTTCGCCATGTGGCCGGGATCGGCGGTTTCGGGCCTCTATTTATCGCATCCCGAC